>DAOQWY010000003.1:124309-223592 GCA_035342335.1 Bacteroidales bacterium | reverse complement strand
GGTAACCTATGAAGGCCACATCTATAATACGGTGCAGATCGGGGACCAGTGCTGGCTCAGAGAGAACCTGAATGTAGGCATGATGGTCAATGGAAATATCAACCAGGCAAATAATGACATTCTGGAGAAGTTTTGCTATGATAATAATCCTGAAAATTGCGTTATCTATGGTGGACTTTATGAATGGCGGGAAGCATTGCAATATGTAACAGGAGAAGGTGCCCAGGGTATCTGCCCGGCAGGTTGGCATATTGCATCGGATGACGAATGGCAAATATTGGAGGGTACCATCGACAGTCAATATCCGGTTGGGGACCCAGAATGGGACAATACCGGCTTGCGTGGTCTTGATGCAGGAGGCAAGCTAAAGGAAACAGGTTCAACTCACTGGGACACGCCAAATACAGGAGCAACCAATGAGTGTGGATTTACAGGTCTTCCAGGCGGATCACAGTCAGGTAGCGGTTTTTTTAACAATATCAATGCGCAGGGGGTCTTTTGGACTTCTTCACAGCAAAACACAAATAGCGCAGTCGACAGGCGGCTGATCTATAACGATGCTGCCATCTTTCGGGACGCCGACAGCAAACAAAACGGGCTATCCGTGCGTTGCCTCATGGGCTGCTGGCCGGAACCCACACAATCCAATGCCGGCCCGGATCAGGTGGATGTACCCGGCACATCCACCACCCTGGCAGGAAATACTCCCACCTATGGCACAGGAGTATGGGCGATCGAAAACGGAACGGGTGGAACAATTGTTACTCCCGCAAGCCCGGCCAGTGAGTTTCAGGGTGTGGTTGGGAATGAGTACACACTTTCCTGGACGATTACAACGCAGTGCGGGAGTTCTGTGGATGAGGTAGTGATCAGCTTTGCTTCTGCCGGGTTTACCTGCGGGGATGATCTGGATTATGAAGGGCAGTCCTACACCACGGTTCTGATCGGTACGCAATGCTGGATGGCAGAGAACCTGAACGTCGGGGTCATGATCAACAGCACTTCAGGGGGATTTCTGCAAACGGACAATGATATCATTGAGCGATATTGTTACGAAAATGATATCACCTATTGTGATACATATGGCGGATTGTACGAATGGCCGGAAGCGATGCAATATATGGCAACAGAAGGCGCTCAGGGCATTTGTCCATCCGGCTGGCATATTCCAACCGACAATGAGTGGAAGATACTGGAGGGGACGGTTGATAGTGATTATGGGGTCGGGGATCCCGAGTGGGACAGGACGAGCTGGAGAGGAAGCGATGCAGGTGGCAATCTTAAAGAAGCAGGAACCGAACACTGGATTGATCCGAATGAGGGTGCCACCAATTCCAGCGGTTTCACAGGCCTTCCGGCAGGAAACCGCAGTTACCTCCGGCTGGGCTTCGAAATGCTGGGGTATTACAATTTCTTCTGGACTTCCTCGCAGGACGATGCCTACACTGCATGGACCCGATACCTGTACTTCAACTCCGCCTATTCATACCGGGAACCCGACTACAAGGATCTCGGATTTTCTGTGCGTTGCATCCAGGATCAGCTTGCGCCGTGAGCGCAGAGCGCGAAGGGTGAATTGATTAATTGAATTCCGCCCGCAGGCAGAACCGATGCGCCAAATGACGGTACCAAGAGGGTAAAGAGATCCCTCGTTGTGCTTTAGGATGACGGTGATCGTTGACATTAGACAGATCCCTCGTTTCACTCGGGATGACGGCTCGCGATAAATCAGAGCAGGCAGCGGTGCGGCACACATCTGAAAATTTACAATGGTGTGCCGCACCGCTGCCCTTAATACTCCTTGCGCGCCCGTCATCCCGAACGAAGTGAGGGACCTTTTTCTTATAATCCATCCATTCCGCTTATTGAAAAACTCCTGATATTCATACAGAAATCTGTATCGCTCATGAAATAAGTCCGCATATCAGTACCCTGTTTGTATAACCTATCGAATCTTTGTATATTTAACGCCTTGACAACCGAAATTCTTTCTCCTATGAAACGATTATACACTGTGATTATCCTGATAGCGGTAATGCTATTTGCCTTCACAAACAATGTACAGGCTTCTGTTCCAAGTGTGCCGGAGGATGAAATCCTGTGTGCGGATGTGAACGAGGATGGCCTGGTCAACGTGCTGGACATCATCACCCTGGTCAACTACATCATGGGAGCCAGTCCCGATCCGTTTAACGAGGAGGCAGCGGACATCAATGCCGACAGTTTCATCAACGTGCTGGACATCATCGCCCTGGTGAACATCATCATGCAGGTGCCGGGGATCCCGTGCCCTTGTATCCCTTCGGTAACCTATGAAGGCCACATCTATAATACGGTGCAGATCGGGGACCAGTGCTGGTTCAGAGAGAACCTGAACGTGGGCACAAAGATCAACAGCACGCAGGGCGGATTTCAGCAAACAGATAATGTAACCATTGAGAAGTACTGTTACAATAATGATGAAATGAACTGTAACACATATGGTGGCCTGTACGAGTGGCCGGAGGCAATGCAATATGTAACAACGGAAGGCGCACAGGGCATTTGTCCGACAGGCTGGCATATTCCCACGGATGGGGAGTTTACTGCATTGACTGATTATTTAGGGGGTTCATCCGTTGCTGGAGGGAAAATGAAATCCACGGGTACTATTGAGGATGGAACAGGCATTTGGCATGCACCTAATATAGAGGCCACCAATGAAAGTGGCTTCACAGGTCTTCCAGGAGGCTGCCGTGACTACTACGATGGGAGCTTCCTCAACCTTGGCTACACTGGTTTCTTCTGGTCTTCCTCGCAGTACGGTACAAACAGCGCGTGGGGCCCGAGCCTGAGCTACGACTACGCCGGGGTGGACCGGGACACTGACAGCAAGGACGTCGGGTATTCCATCCGTTGCCTCAAAGGCTGCTGGCCTCAGCCCTCCCAGGCTAATGCAGGACTGGATCAGCTGAATATGCCCGGCACCTCGATAACTCTGGCTGGGAACATACCTGAATATGGTACAGGACTATGGACGATCGTGAGTGGCACTTGCGGAACAATAGCTGATACCGCAAGCCCGGCCAGTGAGTTTCAGGGTGTGGCCGGGAATGAGTACACACTTTCCTGGGCGATCACAACGCAGTGCGGGAGTTCTGTGGATGAGGTAGTGATCAGCTTTGCTTCTGCCGGGTTTACCTGCGGGGATGATCTGGATTATGAAGGGCAGTCCTACACCACGGTTCTGATCGGTACGCAATGCTGGATGGCAGAGAACCTGAACGTCGGGGTCATGATCAACAGCACTTCAGGGGGATTTCTGCAAACGGACAATGATATCATTGAGCGATATTGTTACGAAAATGATATCACCTATTGTGATACATATGGCGGATTGTACGAATGGCCGGAAGCGATGCAATATATGGCAACAGAAGGCGCTCAGGGCATCTGCCCTGAAGGCTGGCACCTCCCGACGGATGGAGAATGGACTACTTTATCAGACTATTTGGGGGGGGCATCCGTTGCCGGAGGGAAAATGAAATCCACCGGTACGATTGAAGAGGGTACGGGCTTGTGGGATGCACCAAACACAGGTGCGACCAATATCAGCGGATTCACAGGTCTTCCGGGGGGCTACCGAGACGGCTATTATGGTATCTTCAACAGCCTCGGCGGCAGTGGTGGCTTCTGGTCTTCCTCGCAGTGGGAAACGTATGGCGGGTGGTACCGTGGGCTGAGCTACAGCCTCGCCGACTTGTACCGGTACATCTTTAACCAGAATTACGGATTTTCCATCCGCTGCCTCAAGGATCAGTGATAGGGCGATTACCGATTGCCGATTACCGATTGCCGATTGCCGATTGCCGATATTCGAAATGCCACAGGAAATAAATACCTTTTATCCTCCGATAATACCCGTTCCATGAATGATAATAAATCATCCCTTCCTTTTGCCCACGTGATCATTCCATTGCTGATTGCCCTGGCTGCATTGATTTTGGTTTCAAACCTGGACAGAAAATTCAGGAATCCGTTTTATATAAAAAAGGATACTTACCAGGGTGGTATTGTGGTCAGAGGAATTCCAATTCCTTTGGCTGTCAAGGGTCAGAAGCTCCCTCCGCTGACCGGGCAGCAAATTGAGGCGATCAGGGCTGAACTCGGCAAGGATGTAAAACTTGAAAATATTCAAAAAAACAAGAGATGGTATAAACACCCAGCCCTGAGGTCATTTCTCATTTTAGTCACCTGCCTGGGTTTTACAGTAACTTTTTTTGAATTAAAAGACTCCCTAAAACGAAACTTCGGATAAGTGGGATTGAATTTTATTAACCTGTAAAGGTAACATCTGGTATTAACTCAGTCAAGATACATCAGACCGAAGGGAAGCCTGGCAGTCAACACCTTTCTTCGAGCGGAAAACGGGATTCGAACCCGCGACCCTCAGCTTGGGAAGCTGATGCTCTGCCAACTGAGCTATTTCCGCATCCGGAGGACAAAAATAACAAAATTTTGTCTAAAACAATACTATTTCTTTCGAGCCTCAGATGTTTCTGTACCTGATATCGTAAAACCTTTGTGCACCTTCGTGAATCCTTCGTGTACTTAGTGGTTAAAATTAAAGTGACTTAACCACTATGGCGCTCAAAGGATCAATCAGAAAAATCTGGCATTCTTATACAGATTGACACAGTACCTCAGTAGAAAAATTTAATTAATTTTGAACTTCCGGACTTGCATTTTTTGATCCAATCAATTTGTTTTAAACATTAATATGGAATTTCATGAAAACACAAATTCTCCTCCTCCCCTTTTGCTTTTTGCTTTTTACTTTTTGCTCTTTGACCTCTACAGCCCAGGCTCCCCTGATGCGCTTCCCTGACATCCACCAGGATCAGATCGTCTTCGTCTCCGGCGAAGACATCTGGTCAGTACCCGCCACCGGCGGTATCGCACAGCGCCTTACGTTCCACAACGGCGAAGAACGCTTCCCGAAATTTTCGCCCGACGGATCCCTGATCACCTTTACAGGTTATTATGACGGCAACCCGGATGTGTACGTCATGAACCCTTACGGGGGAGAAATCACACGCGTCACCTGGCACCCTGGCTTCGATGAGGTGGTGGGCTGGCACCCGACAAAAAACAAGATCATCTATAAGGCTGCCAATGGCGACTATCCAGGATACACCAAGCTCTTCCTGGTATCCCCTGACGGCACGGGCACCGAGGAACTGATCCTCCACGAATCCGGGAACGGGTGTTTCTCATCCGACGGCAGCAAGATCGTCTACACAAAAGTCTCCACCGAAAACCGGACCTGGAAACGTTACCGCGGCGGACTGGCTCCTGATCTTTATATCTACGATTTCAAGACCAACGAAGACAGGAACATCACCAACTTCGAAGGAACCGACGGCCTGCCCATGTGGATCGGAGAAAAGATCTTTTTTAATTCTGACCGCTCACGGGCCTCAAACATCTGGAGCGTCGATCCCCGGACACTTGAAATGAAACAGCTTACCTTCCATACGGACTACGAGGTGCGGCGGCCAAGCGAAGGGGGAAACAAGATCGTGTATGAACTCGGCGGTAAACTCATGGTGCTGGACCTGACCACAGAAAAAACAAACGAGGTGCCTGTCCGGATCCTTGCCGATCTTCCGGAAGTACGACCGTATTTAAAAGATGTCAGGGATTTCATTACTGATGTCGCACTTTCTCCCAAAGGTGAACGTGCACTGATCGTTGCCAGAGGAGAAATATTTACGCTACCCGTTAAAGAGGGTGCGATCCGCAACCTGACACAGAGCAGCGGTGCCAGGGATAAAGATGCCGTGTGGTCACCCGATGGGAGTCAGATCGCCTATATTTCCGACAAAACAGGCGAGTACGAAATCTATGTCTCGGATCCCAAAGGGGAGAATGAGGCCATCAGGCTTACAACAAGCAAGAATGGATACCGGCATACGCTGAAATGGTCGCCCGACAGTAAAAAAATTGCCTACACAGATCAGACGCTGACACTCTATATTCTTGATGTTTCATCAAAACAGATCACAACCGTGGATAAGGCAGATTATGAAAATATTGATGTCAGCATTGATATGAAGCCCATCTACGATTTTTCGTGGTCGCCGGATTCACGGTACATCGCATACACGAAACGGGATGCCGACCTGGTCAACAAAATCCATATCTATACGCTGGAAACCAACGAGATACATTGTCTGAGCACCATGTACAACGACTTCCACCCTGTCTTTTCGCCCTGCGGAAAACACCTTTTCTTCATTTCCAACCGGCGGTTTGATCCGACTTATTGTGATTTTGAATGGCAGATGGTGTATAAAAGAGTCGCCGGGATTTACTGCCTGACGCTGGCAAAGGATGGAACGCCCCTGTTCCCGTTTGAAAGCGACGAAGCCCTGTCAGGAAAGACCGAGGCTGCCAAAAAAGATGAAGCTACTTCCGATAACCGTGTCGTCATTGATTTCGAAGGGCTCTACGACCGCATTGAAGCGCTCCCGGTTCCTGCCGGCAACTACCGCCGCCTGTCGGTGACGGATGAAGGTTTGTTATACCTCAACAGCGATAAGGGCGACTTTAACGAGTTTGAGTTCCGCGTTCCTGAAACCATGGATCTGTACCGGTTTGGTTTTGCCGACAAGGCTGAAACCTCTGTCATCAAGGAGATCAACAGGTACGAACTCTCTGCCGACGGCAAGAAGATCGTTTACCAGCAGGGCGATAAAGTCGGCATCCTGCCTGCAGGTGCATCGGATTCCAAGGGACAGCCCCTTGCGCTCGGCGATCTGAAGATGTGGCTGGATCCGGGATCGGAATGGAAACAGATCTTTAATGAAGCGTGGCGATATGAGAGGGATTATTATTATGAACCCAATATGCACGGCATTGACTGGGACCTGATGAAAGAACGGTACGGTAAGATGATGGAAAAAGCCACCTGCCGCCAGGATGTGGTCTTTATCATCGGGGAACTGATCAGCGAACTCAACACTTCCCACACCTATGTCTACGGGGGCGATGTGCAGCGTAAAGCCGACCGGGTCAGCGTGGGCCTGCTGGGAGCCGATTATGAAGCGGATGCCACCGCTGGAAGATACCGGTTTAAACGGATCCTGCGCGACGCCAACTGGTCATCCGAGGCGTTTCCACCGCTGGCACGCCCTGAAATCAACGTGAAAGAAGGTGATTACCTGCTTAGTGTCAACGGCACGGATGTGCTCACCAGCAAGAATATTTACAGTTATTTTCAGAATCTGGCCAACAAACAGGTGACCATCACGGTCAATGACAGACCGGTCATGGAGGGCGCCAGGACGTATGTCGTAAAACCGGTAGCTTCTGAGAACAACCTGCGTTACATGGCGTGGGTGGAAAACAACCGCAGGATCGTGAACGAAGTTTCCGGCGGCCAGATCGGCTATATGCATTTTCCTGACACTTATACAGGTACTGCCGTACAGTTCCCTGCATATTTTTATTCCCAGACGCAGAAAAAAGGGCTGATTATCGACGGCCGGTTCAACGGCGGAGGGCTTGATCCTGACATCTTTCTCAAACGGCTGAGGGCGCCCCACTCCTATTGGACGCGACGGTACTCCAGCGACCAAACCAGTCCTGCCTACAGTACAACGGCGCACATGGTCTGCCTGACCAACCGCCAGGCAGGGTCCGGTGGCGATGAACTTCCCTTTGAATTCCGGCAGTTTGGGATGGGACCGGTCATCGGCACCCGCACCTGGGGCGGACTGGTGGGCGTCTCGATGTTCATCCCCCTGATCGACGGCGGCGGAATGACGGCACCGGATTACCGGATCTACTCGCCTGAAGGCAAATGGGTTGTGGAAAATGTCGGCGTCACACCCGACATCATCATTGACCTTCATCCGGCAGAAGTTGCAAAGGGATACGACGCACAGCTTATGAAAGGAGTGGAAGTACTGCTGAAAAAGACCAAGGATGATCCCCGTCCCTGGCCAGGGCATGAGGCGTTTCCGGTGGATCGGTAAGATTGATTTAAGGAACAAAGGAACAGAGGATTTAATATTTTAGAAGCATTCCAAAATCAAAAACCCTTTGTTCCTTTGTTTCTTAAATCAGGAAATCCCGTTAAGAAGCTTCGCGTAGTCAGAAATATATTCTTCAATCCGTTTCCGTTTGTACTGCATGATGAACCTCGGATGCGGCAGCGGGTGAATGCGCTGGAACAGGCCCAGTTCCTCATTCAATTCCTTGATGAACCGGTAATTATCCCCTTCCCCGAGAACAATGCAATCCTCCGGATACCCGCAGATGGCGTGCTGCTGTAAGAAGGTGGTTTGTATGAAAGGTCGGACGGTGTTTTTCAGTTCACGGTCATCGTAATAGTTGTAATTCTTCCCTTCCTTTGTGAAACCCAGCGGGCAGATTGCCGTAAGGAAAAAACGGTGAAAGAATTTTACGGTTCCCCCGTACTGTTCAATGACCTTAAAAATGAAAGTAGAGGATAATTCCGGGCGTTTTTCGATCGGATTGGCAATTCCGCAGGCCACCTCCATGTTCACAGGATCGGTGAAGGAGATCCCTGTCACTCCGCCGCCGTATCGTCCCGGATTGATTCCCATTACGGGAATCCTGGCAGCGGTATCGTCATAGAATTTCCTGAAATAGGCATCTAAGAGTGGGATGATTTCAGGTTCCTGGTAAGGATTCAACACCGAAATGCCGTCAGGCAGGTCCGCAGGTGTTTGCAGTGACTCAAAAAACGGTACTATCTGATCAGCGAATGTGGTCATGTCTGAAAATATCTTCAAAGATACTACCCTATAGCAAATCACACCCAATTGAACAATGAAGACACCATATTCCAAAAATGAATTTGAATTAAAAAATAATATCTTTACACGCTTTTTCAAATCTCCCGGAATTATCACCTATGATCGCCATTGCGGACAGCGGAGCAACAAAGACCGATTGGGCTTTCATCAACCATAAAAATGAAGTCTCCCATGCCCAGACGCTTGGCTTTAATCCGTACTTCATCAAGACGGATGAAATCCGGGAAGAACTGGAGAAAAACCTGTATCCCTATGTCAATAAACATCTCGTAAAGGAAGTCTATTTTTACGGAGCCGGCTGTTCCACACCGACCAACTGCGATATTGTCCATTCTGCACTGGAGGACTTCTTCTTTAACGCACATATCGATGTGGACCATGATCTCCTGGGAGCCGCCAGGGCACTGCTCGGCAAAGAAAAAGGGATCGTATGCATTCTTGGAACAGGTTCAAACTCATGCAGCTACAATGGTATTTTCATCACAGAGAACGTAAATTCCCTCGGGTATGTTCTGGCAGATGAGGGAAGCGGAGCCTATCTTGGCAAACAGCTGGTCCGCGATTTCTACCTGAATGAGCTTCCAGCCGATTTAAAAGAAGCATTTGATAAAAAGTACAATTACAGCCTTGAGAATATTTTGAACGCCATCTATAACCGCCCCTATCCCAACCGGTTTCTTGCTTCATTTTCCTATTTTCTGAGTGCGAACCTTCAGCACGAGTACATCCAAAACCTGATCCGGAATGCATTCAGGGCTTTTTTCATCCACCAGGTCACGAAATATAAGGGATACAAGGAACTGCCTGTCAGGGCCCTGGGTAGCGTGGCCTGGCATTACAGGGAATTCCTGATCCAAGCGGCAGAGGAATTCGGAATACACATGGATAAGATACTGCAGCAACCCATTGACGGTCTGATCGAATATCACAGACCTTTTTCTTCAATGTAATTTCAGCGGGTTAATCCTCCTGACCAGGGGTAAGCTGCCGGCTGATCAGTTCGATCATTTCGGAAAAGCGGTCAGGATGCAGCCAGTGGATGGTGTGATCCCGTTTGAACCACGTCAGCTGGCGCTTGGCGTACTTTCTCGAATGTGTTTTAATATCCTCCACGGCTTCCTCAAGGGTGACCTTTCCGTCGAAATGCTCAAAAAGTTCCTTATATCCAACGGTGTTCAATGCATTCAGATGCCGGCAAGGAACCAGGGATCTGGCTTCCTCCACCAGGCCATTCGCCATCATCTGGTCAACCCGTTCGTTGATCCTTTGATAAAGCTGATCCCTGGGCAGATCAAGCCCTATCTGTAAAATTTTGAAATTCCGTTCTTTGGGCTGATTCACCCGTTGCGATGAATAGGACCTGCCGGTCACCAGGCAGATCTCAATGGCTCTCAGGAGTCTCTTGGGGTTGTTCTTATCAACGGCATCATAGTATTCAGGATCCAGTTCCTGCAGCATTTTCTGCAGGGCGCCAATGCCCTCCCCTGACCATTTTGCTTTTAGTTGCTCTCTCACGACCGGATCAGGGTCAGGCAGATCATCGATCCCCCTGATAACGGCACCAACGTACAATCCGGATCCACCCGTCATAACGACGATCGGGTGATCCCGAAAAAGCTTTTCCAGCAGCTGAAGAACTTTTTTTTCAAAGCGATATACATTATAGTCATCGTGAACGGAGAGGTGCCCGATGAAATGATGTGGGGCCAGGGATAATTCCGCATCGGAGGGAACGGCAGTCCCAATTCTCATTTCGCGGTAAAACTGGCGCGAGTCGGACGAAATGATCTCGGTCTGAAAATGTCGTGCAGCCCTAATGGCGAAGGCTGTTTTGCCGACCGCAGTTGGACCTACAATGACAAGCAACAGATGATGAGTGGAGGGGGATCCGGGATCAGCCAGCACCCGGATCATTCTTCAATAAAGGTTTCAAAGCCTTCGCTGGTGGATTCCTCATCGTTAAGCATCTCTTCAAATTCCTTCAGAAGTTCATCTTCATCCACTTCCGCTATCACCATATCTTCATCGGTTATTTTTTTTGCCTGCAGGGTTCCTTCGCTTTTAACGCACACGGGATATTCAGTGTTTGCGTCGGCGGGTACGACCTTCATCAGTTCAATGAACAGGGATGACTGGTTCAGAATGTCATATTCATAAAGGATACGCTGATGAGGATCATCAATGTAATCTTTGATCACCGACTCTTCCATAATGGTGATCGGGATATGATAGAATTCCTCATCCTCATCATCCGTTCCATCTTCTATGCGGTCCTCCATGTCGATGAGGGTGATTTCTTTAAGCTTATTCCAGCGCCTGTCGCAAATGAAAAAAGATGCAAGCTCCTTGCCATCAAGTTGAACGCTCTCACGGATCACATCATGAAACTCCTTGAAGGTCTGAATCGCCCTGATGTCGATATCCCTTACAAACTTATCGTTTTCATCGCTCAAAAGTCGAAATCTGTAAGCGTGCATGGCTCTTTTTGGTTTAAAAAATCCACTGCAAAAATAACGATATTCCTAACAGAAATTACTTTTGGGGGTAGATGCCAATTTTTTTACCCTCGGTGACCATCAACTCATAGGCTGCCTCAAATTCATTGGGGATGATCCCGTCAAGTATGGCTTCCCGTATGGCATTTTTAATGATCCCAACTTCACGGCCGGGACCGATCCCAAAGGTCGTCATGATCAATTCCCCTGAAATGGGAGGTTGCCAGTTCCGGATCCGGTCCTTCTCCTCCACTTCTTTTAATTTTTCCCGAACCAACAGAAAATTTCTCAGGTATTTTTTTACTTTTTCCTGATTTTTTGAGGTAATGTCAGCTTCGCACAGAAGCATCAGATCATCAATTTCATCGCCTGCATCAAAGAGCAGCCTTCGCACCGCAGAATCCGTCACAGCGTCCTCGGCAAGCACCTGGGGACGCAGGTGCAACAAAACCAGTTTTTTGACATATTTCATCTTTTCATTCAGCGGCAGCCTGAGCCTGGTAAAGATCTGGGGAACCATTTTGGAACCCAAAAAGTCGTGCCCGTAAAACGTCCACCCCAGCTGAGGATCATATTTTTTGGTGAGGGGTTTCGCGATGTCGTGCAGCAGAGCTGCCCATCGAAGCCAGAGGTTATCGGTTTTGGCTGCCAGGTTATCCACAACCTGCAACGTATGAAGAAAGTTATCCTTATGTCCTCTTCCATCCACCATCTCAACTCCTTTCAGGGCCACCAGCTGAGGGAAAAATATTTCCAGGAGACCCGTCTCAAACAACGGCAAAAGTCCCTTCGATGGCTTATCAACCTGCATGATCTTATTGAATTCATCCATGACACGCTCCGTGGAAACGATCTGTAACCGTTCCCTGTTGCGGGGAATGGCCACGTACGTTTCGGGGGAAACCCTGAAATCAAGCTGTGCGGCAAACCTGACCGCCCTCATCATGCGCAGGGGATCATCCGAAAATGTTATGTCCGGGTCAAGGGGTGTGCGCAGGATTTTCTTATCCAGATCGTATAACCCGTTGAAAGGATCGATCAGCCTGCCAAAATCATCTTTGTTCAGGCTGACGGACAGCGCATTGACTGTAAAGTCCCGCCTGTTCTGATCATCCTGCAGGGTACCGTTCTCAACCAGGGGTTTCCTGGAATCCAGGCGATAGGATTCCCGGCGTGCCCCAACAAACTCCAGTTGCCACAACTCATCACCCTCCTTATAGATCACCGAAGCGGTCCCGAAATTTTTGAAGACACTTACCTGAACGTTTCCCTTCAATGATCCGGCAACGCGTTCAGCCAGTTCAATCCCGCTGCCCAGCACCACGACATCCACATCTTTTGAAGGACGGTTCAAAAGGGCATCCCTGACAAAACCGCCGACTACATAGGCCGGAACGTTCAAATCCCGGGCAGCCTGAGCAATGGTATCAAAAACCGTATGGGAAAGGTACTGTTTCACCCTTGCGAATTTGATGCAAAGGTAGCAATTTGAAAGCGAACCTTTGGCTATGTTGTCCGAGAGTTGTAATTTTGCGACCTAAATAGCTACAAGCTACAGGTTCCAAGCTTCAATCTTTTAATTGACAATCTGTAGCTTGTAGCTTGCAGCCACATTTCAACTTAGTAATTACAAACAAAAAAACCTATGTCAACACGAACAATCGTAGCTTTACCCGGGGATGGGATCGGGAAGATCGTTTTGAACGAAGCAATAAGGGTTCTGGATGCATCCGGATTCAAAGCAAATTATGTCCATGGCGATATCGGATGGGAATTTTGGTGCAAAGAGGGAAATCCTTTGCCCGAAAGAACATTGAAGTTGCTTGAACAGCACAGGATTGCTCTCTTTGGAGCCATCACTTCCAAACCAAAGGACAAAGCTGCAGCCGAACTTTCCCCGGAACTTCAGGGGAAAGGATTCACCTATTACAGCCCGATCGTTTCCATGCGGCAGCATTTCGACCTGGACATCTGCATGAGGCCGTGCCGCACGTTCAAGGGAAACCCGCTCAATTTCATCCGCCGGGGACCCGGTAATGCGATTCAGGAACCATTCATTGATACGATGATCTTCCGGCAGAATACGGAAGGATTGTACGGTGGCGTGGAATGGACCAATCCTCCTGATAGCGTGTATGATGCCCTGATGACTCACGCCAAATTCAGGGCAAATTTTGCCTGGTGCCCACGGCCTGAACTTGCAGTCTCCACCCGGATCTTTACGCGAAAATATACGACGCGGATCGTCAAAGCGGGTTTTGAATATGCCAAGTCAAAGGGATTCAAAACAGTGACGGTTTGCGAAAAGCCAAATGTGATCCGGGAAACCTCTGGCATGATGCTGAAAATTGCCCAGGAAATGGCCAGGAATGAGTATCCTGACATCCGGGTCCAGGATGTGAACATTGACGCGCAAATGATGTGGCTGACCAAGAATCCTGAAGATTTCAACGTGATCATTGCAGGCAACATGTTCGGTGACATTGTTTCGGACGGCTTCGCCGGTTTGGTGGGAGGCCTTGGATTTGCCTGCAGCGCGAATATCGGACCTGAAGTGGCTGTTTTTGAACCAACCCACGGCTCAGCTCCCAAATATGCCGGATACGAGGTTTCCATCGTCAATCCCATTGCCATGATCCTCTCCTGCTGCATGATGCTCGATCATATCGGCGAGGCTGAAACAGCAACGCGCATCAGAAATGCCGTCGCAGCCGTTATTGAAGAAGGAAAGGTGAAAGCGTACGACATGCTCAAACTGAAGGGCAGCCCCGATGTCATCCATCAGGGTGCAGCCTCCACAATCCAGATGACCGACGCAGTGATCGCGAAACTGAGATAAGTCAGCAGTCGGCAGTCAGCAGTCAGCAATAGAGCAATAGAACAATTGAACGATGCTCAACTATCTAACTATTAAACAATTTATCAATGAACATCTACGATTTATGGCCTGAACTCAACTGGATTCAGGATAAGGAACTCAGGGACAAAACAGCCCGGACCTGGGAACTGGCCCTGGAAAAAAGTGTGCTTACCCCGGAAGATCTAAACCGCATTCCCTTCACACTGCTCTGCGGGCCCGATCTGAAGGTAACCTTCATGGACCACAAGCGTTCCGTGGTTCATATTGCCCGGACAGCTGGAGAAAAAATGAACGAATTTTACAAAGATGACCTCCCTGTCAACATGGATGTGCTGATCGCAGGTGCCATTCTTGCTGATGTCGGAAAGTTACTGGAATACACCCTTGATAAAAATGGCGCTGCAGTTCAGGGCAGCTACGGAAAATATCTCCGGCATCCTTTTTCAGGAGTTTCACTGGCCGAACAGTGCGGCGTACCGGCAGAAGTCTGTCACATCATAGCGACGCATGCACACGAGGGCGACCTGGTCAAGCGCTCGACCGAGGCTTACGTGGTGCACCATTCGGATTTTATGACGTTTCTGCCGTTCAAGGAAAGACTCAAAATCTAAAATCCTAAATCACAACCGCCAAATCCCAGACAAAACCCAAATCCCAAATTTCCAATCATCAAGAACAGAAAATAATGGGTAGAACATCTCCTGGACGTTCTAACAATTTCTCAATTTAACAGTTTAACGATTTGACAATTTGACAATTTGACAGTTTAACAATTTGATAAAATGAACCTCATCGAAAAAATTATCGCGAACCATTCGAAATACGACACCGTGAAACCAGGCGATATAGTGGATATTGAGCTTGACGTGCGGGCAGCAAGGGACTTTGGTGGCGCCAATGTGGTGAAGAACATCGTGGATCATCAACTGTCCATCCACGATCCGTCAAAGACATTTTTCACCTTCGACTGCAACCCGACCGGATCCGATCAGAAATACGCCCAGAACCAGCAGATCTGCCGGTTATTTGCACGGGAGAACGGGATCAGGGTGTACGACATCGACAAGGGAATCGGGACACATATTCTCATGCATGAGGGGCTGGCCTATTCAGGATCCACAGCCGTTACGACCGACTCGCACGCCAATATCCTCGGTGCAGTTGGAGCGTTTGGTCAGGGGATGGGTGATCAGGACATTGCAGCTGCCTGGGCAAAGGGCAAGGTCTGGTTCAAAGTTCCCCCTTCGGTCAGGATCGATCTGAACGGGAAGCGACCTGAAGGACTGAGTGCCAAAGACATCGTCCTCAATTTACTCAATGTATTCGGCGCCAATAAGTTACTGGGTTACTCCATTGAGATCTATGGCGAAGAAGTCGACAAACTGACGCTGGACGAACGGGTAACCATTGCTTCAATGGCCACGGAAATGGGAGCCATCATCATCCTTTTCACACCTTCACCCGAGATTCTGGAATACAGTTCACAAAAAGCCGGCAAAAAAATCGTGCTGATCAAGGCTGATCCGGATGCCCATTATGAACAGACCTTCGAACTTGACCTGGAAAAATTTGTTCCCCGTGTTTCAAGACCAGGAAAACCACACGATACGGTTGACATCCGGGAAGTTAAAAAAACACGCATCGATTCAGCCTTCATCGGAAGCTGCACGAACGGCCGTATGGAGGACCTGAGAAAAGCGGCTTCCCTTTTGAAAGGCAAAAAGGTTGCCCCGGGTGTCGTGCTGAAGATCGTTCCCGCGACGGACGAGATCTGGCAGCAGTGTCTGAGCGAAGGCATCATCGAAGTGTTCAAGGAGTCAGGAGCCCTGATTTCCAATGCCGGATGTGCCGGATGTGCTGCCGGGCAGGTTGGACAAAACGGGCCCGGGGAAGTGACCCTGAGCACCGGAAACCGGAATTTTCCTGGCAAACAGGGAAAAGGCGAAGTATACCTGGCCTCCCCGGAAGTTGTGGCAGCTTCGGCCATAGCCGGATATATTACAACACCTGACGATATACCTGATCAACCAATGATCTATACCCCCGGGAAAAAAGCAGAACAGAAGCCAGCTTTCACTGCCAGTGCCACGTCAGCGGAACACAAACCCACCGTTGTTGAAGGGAAAGCCTGGTTTATCAAAAAAGATGACATTGATACCGATATGATCTTCCATAACCGTTACCTTACCATCACCAATGTCAGCGAAATGGGACAGTATACTTTTGACAACCTGAAAGGCTATGAGGATTTTGCCAAAAAAGCTAAAGCCGGTGATATCGTGGTAGTTCAGAAGAATTTCGGCAGCGGGTCCTCACGCCAGCAGGCCGTAGACTGCTTCCTTTCGCTTGGGATACAGGCCATTCTTGCTGAATCGTTCGGGGCCATTTATGAAAGAAACGCCATCAATGCAGCACTTCCGATCATGACCTACCGCTCAGTGCAACCCATTGACCTGGAAGACGGTGACATTCTCAGGCTGAATTTCGAAACCGGGGAAGTTACGAATGTAACGAAAGGGAAGTCGATGATGGCCGACAAATTCTCAGAGGTCCAGCTGGAAATCTATCAAAACGGCGGTCTGTTCTAGTTCAGTTTGATGTTCCCGCTTTTTTTATCCGGTTCATTCCCGAACCTGGTGGTGATGGAGATATACCCCGGATAGACGATTTCACGCGATCCAACCATAATGGTGGGCTTTGCTTTTACCGTAATGCGCGTGGGCTCCCCTCCCAGTCCGGCAAGATTGAATCCAAAATTGATGATCGTTTCGGCAGATTTTCCGGACAGAACTTTCTTCAGGTCCATGTTCATCTTCAGGGGGATCACGGATACTCCACCATTGCCGGGAATTTGAATCTTTTCCGACATGACTCCCTGCAGCATTTCAATATCGTCAATGAACAGGATCCAGTCAAGGCGGTTCATGGCGGCCAGCTGATCATTCGGGTTTTTGGCTTCGATGTTCAGTGTGAAGTTCAGGGGCAATTGTCCGCCAGCCAAGGCAGCGGTAATGATGCCGGCATCGATCAGTCCCAGGTCGGAGATCGATTTGATTTCCTGAATGTTGACTCCCGCAAGCGTCAGTTGCTGAACCGATTTCAATCTGAAGTCGCATTTGGCCAGCGTGGCCATCTGGCCGACTTGTTCAAAAAGTCCGCACGAACTGAAAAACAGGGCCAATCCCGTCATAAGGATCAGACCGCGATGAGAGAAGCTGTTGATTTTCATTGAAATTTAAGTTGAAGCGACAAAATTAACATTTTAACCTGAGCCGTTCTGAACCGGTGGCAGAAAAAAATACATCTGCTCTGCCTCCCTGGCCATCCATTGCCTGGCTCTGGTCACCGGCAGCAACGAATCACTGAATGCTGCCTCCATGGCCAACCAGTTGAGTGCCTCGCGAAACCACCTGACCAAAATCCTGCATCAACTGGTGAAAC
Source organism: Bacteroidales bacterium (assembly GCA_035342335.1). Lineage (NCBI taxonomy): Bacteria > Pseudomonadati > Bacteroidota > Bacteroidia > Bacteroidales > Bacteroidales bacterium. Next base: position 205,968 of record DAOQWY010000003.1, on the reverse strand, counting down.
ATCACTACCTTTGCCCCACAAGATGACCCCGAGGCAAATTTACTCAGTGCTATCATCGTGCACTTAAACATACCAATATGTTGAATAACCAAAAATACCTGCAAATAATTACACATAACCATTGCTAACCATTAATCACGCACTAACATGACCGAAAATCCATTCTCCTCCTCCACCGTTTTCAAGCTGGCTGAATCCGTCATTTACGCAGATTCAAGTATCGTCAGCAAATCGGTAATCAAGAAAAACACAGGGAACATTTCTTTGTTTGCATTCGCCAAAAACGAAGGACTCAGTGAACACACCGCACCATTTGATGCGATGGTCTATGTTTTTGATGGCAAGGCCGAGATCATCATCAACCAGGTTTCGCATTACGTCTCCGCAGGAGAACTGATCATCATGCCTGCCAACATACCCCACGCCGTGAAAGCTTTCGAAAATTTCAAAATGATGCTGGTGATGATAAAATAGTCAGCAGTCAGCAGTCAGCAATACAATTTCACAATTAAGTAATAAAAAACAGTGAACAGGTGAGCATTACCAGCGGATGACATGGGTAGCACGCTGGCACACATCTTATTCAGAATGAGTTTAAATTTTAGAAAATTCTTGCTGCTATTGGATTTCAGTTTTAATTTCGGGCTTTGCTAACCTGGAAACCTGCATTTATGGGAAGTATCTTCCGATGGTTGCTTCCGCCCCGGTCCTGGAGAGTTCCGGTGATTATCCTTCTGGGAATCATGACAGGTTTCATCGCCCTGTTGTTTCATATTTCAAGGGCCGGTTCCTACCTGACCAATGATCCCTCTGCGTGTGTGAACTGCCATATCATGTCACCCTATTACGCCACCTGGAGTCACAGCTCCCACAGGGAAGCCGCCACCTGCAATGAATGTCACGTGCCCCATAATAACCTTGCCAATGCCTACTACTTCAAGGCGAAGGATGGCCTGCGCCATGCCACCATCTTTACGCTGAGAAATGAACCTCAGGTGATCTTTATCCTGGAACCAGGCAAGAAGGTCGTCCAGGGCAATTGCATCCAATGTCATGAAAAATTACTGACGGAAACCAAATGTCTGGGAAATGGCAAAGAATGCGGCAGCGAACGGTTATGCTGGGAGTGCCACAGGGAAGTGCCACACGGACGAGTGAACAGCCTGTCGAGCGTACCTTTTGCACCCGTACCGCGACCCACTTCGGTTGTTGCACCCAGGCTGGCAAAATAAACAAACGATTCATATGGTAACATACTTATACTTGAACCTATGAAATCCATCACGGAACACATCGCTCAAAAGCCCTGGCTGGGCTGGCTCATTTTCCTGCTTACCATGGTGGTCGTGTTTATTCTTGGTATACTGGCATCTTCCATTGTTGAGCGGCGCTCAGAAGCTGTCCTGATGGATAAACCAAAGGTGGAGGTGAGCCAGTGGGAAGCAAGAAATGAGATCTGGGGGCAGAACTACCCGCGGGAGTACCAGAGCTACCTTCAAACAGCAGATACCGCTTTTCGAAGCGTTTATGGAGGGAGTGCGATGATCGACATGCTGGAATCGGACCCCAAGCTGGTCGTCCTGTGGGCAGGATATACATTTTCAAGGGATTACAGCCAGGGGCGGGGGCATTTTTATTCCGTGACCGACATACACCGTACACTCAGGACCGGTGCCCCGATGGGTCCTGATGAAGGACCGCAGCCAAATACCTGCTGGGCATGTAAAAGCCCGGATGTGCCGCGCGTAATGCACCAGACAGGCGTAGCTGAATTCTACAGGGGCAAATGGGCCTCAAGGGGTAACCAGATCATGAATCCCATTGGTTGCGCCGACTGCCACGATGCTGCCACGCAAAATCTTCGGATCAGTCGTCCAGCCCTCATCGAAGCCTTTGAAAGACAGGGAAAAGACATCCGCACCGTCAGCCACCAGGAATTGCGAAGCCTGGTGTGTGCCCAGTGCCACGTGGAATATTATTTCAAAGGGGATGATAAATACCTGACATTTCCCTGGGATAAGGGATCTACCGCAGACGAAATCGAAACATATTACGATTCCTATGAATTTACGGACTGGACACATGCCCTGAGCAAAACACCAATGCTGAAAGCTCAACATCCTGATTATGAATTATTTATGACAGGGATTCATTATGAAAGGGGCGTTGCCTGTGCCGATTGCCATATGCCTTATCAAAATGAAGGGGGACAAAAATTCACGGATCATCATATTCAAAGTCCGCTGAATAACATTTCAAATTCCTGCCAGGTCTGCCACCGGGAAAGTGAAAAAACACTCTATGATAATGTCTATGTACGACAGAAGAAAACGCTGGATATCAGGGATAAAGTGGAAGAAAACATCTGTCGTGCCCACGTCGAAGCAAAAGCCGCCTGGGATGCTGGTGCCACAACCGAAGAAATGAAACCTGTTTTGACACTTATCCGGCATGCTCAGTGGAGATGGGATTATGTCGCCGCCAGCCATGGAGGTTCGTTTCACTCACCGGTTGAAAGCCTGAGGCTGCTGGGCACATCCATGGACAAAGCCCAGGAAGCCCGTATTCTGCTTTCACGTATCCTGGCAGGTCACGGAGTCACACAACCTGTCGTCTTCCCTGATATTTCAACGAAAGAAAAAGCCCAGATATTCATAGGTCTGGAAATGAATAGTTTACGCGAAGATAAACAAAAATTTCTCGACCAGATTGTGCCTAAATGGATGGAAGAATACCGTAATCAGTTTTAAAATGCTCGTTATTGAACGGCTGGAAGCAGATCCCTGGTTTAATCTGGCCGCAGAGGAGTATATTTTCAGAAACTATCATGAGGATGTCCTGATGCTCTGGCGGAACGCACCCGCCGTGATCATTGGAAAACACCAGAATCCCTACCGGGAAGTCAACCTTGCCTTCACCAGGGATCACCATCTGCCTGTCATCCGCAGGATCTCCGGAGGCGGTGCGGTCTACCATGATGCCGGGAACATCAATTATACATTCATCCGGTCAGAACAATCCGGTGATCTGGTCAATTACGGGTTGTTCCTGCAACCTGTGATGGCCATTCTGAACAGCTGGCAGATCCCGTGTGAACTGTCCGGCAAAAGCGATTTGATGATCCAAAACCGGAAGATTTCAGGCAACGCACAACATGTTTTTAAAAACCGGATCCTTCAGCATGGCACATTACTCTACGCCTCCAACCTGGAGGAACTGGGCAAGGCATTGACCAAGGGGGGATCAGCATACAGAGACCGGTCCATACGGTCCAACCTGGCTCCGGTGACCAATATCAGCAATTTCATCACCAATCCTCCTTCAGTCGTGCATTTCCAGGAGCAGCTTTCCGCTGAACTCATAAAGGTCTTCTCCCCTGCCACCAGGATCCGTTTGAGCAACCACGACAAAAAAAGCATCTGGTCACTTGCGGAGAAAAAATACAGAACCTGGGAATGGAACTTCGGATACGCACCCCCTTATCGTTTTAGATCAACACTATCAATTGAAGGAAAGCAAATAAAAATTGACCTTTCGGTCAAAAACGGGATCATTCAGAAAATCCATATCTTTGATTCCCCGCAGGCTGCTGGCTGGGTGTCTCTTTTGACGAAAGCGGAAGGCATCAGGCATGAAGAAAATACCATCCGGCAATACCTTGATGCCAATCCTGGTCTGGCAGCTGAACTTGGGATGCCATCCCAGGACATATGCCGGGCGTTGTTTTGATTCAATCTTGTGCCGATGGATAAGGAGAAGCTGACATTTCCTCTAAAGGTACTGAAGGATTCACTAGAGGGAGATTTGTTCCTGGAGGAGCCCTACCGGCTGCTCTATGCAACGGATGCATCGGCATACCGGGAAGTTCCGCTGGCAGTGGCAAGACCAAAAAACAAGGATGACATCCGCAAGCTGATCCACTTCGCCCGGCAACACCATACATCCATCATACCGCGCACAGCCGGAACATCCCTGGCAGGACAGGTGGTCGGTGGCGGGATTGTGGTGGATGTGTCGCGCTACATGACACGGATCCTCGAACTGAATACGGCTGAAAGGTGGGTTCGCGTTGAACCAGGGGTCGTTCTGGATGAACTGAATAAATCCCTCGAACCCCATAACCTGTTCTTTGGCCCGGAAACATCAACATCAAACCGTTGCATGATCGGGGGAATGGTCGGAAATAACGCCTGTGGGGCCCATTCACTGATCTATGGAAGCACACGGGATCACACGCTTGAAGTGCAGGCACTTTTAAGTGACGGCACTGATGTATGCTTTAAACAGCTTAACAAGAAGGAATTTTCAGAAAAGTGTAACGGATCTGCACTTGAAAACCGGATCTATCAGCATATCCGCCAAATCCTGAGTGAACCTGACAACCAGAAAGAGATCCGTGAACAGTATCCTGATCCGGTAATAAAAAGAAGGAACACGGGATATGCAATTGATCTTCTTCTTGAAACAGAACCATTTACAATAAACGGACCTCCATTCAACTTTTGCCGCTTACTTGCAGGCTCTGAAGGCACGCTGGCATTCACCACGGAAATCAAGCTTAACCTTGTTCCTCTTCCTCCAAAGAACAAAGGCTTGCTTTGCATCCATTTTCACAGCCTGGAAGAGGCCTTCCAGGCCAACCTGATCGCCCTTTCATACAAACCGGGAGCCATTGAACTGATGGATCATCATATCCTGGAACAAACTAAAAGCAACCTCGAACAACGAAAAAACCGTTTTTTCATTCAGGGGAATCCGGCGGCTGTTCTCATCGTTGAATTTGCCCGTGAATCAAAAGATGAAATCACCGGTCTTGCCGAACAGCTGAAAAATGAACTGCAGCAGGCCGGATACGGCTTTCATTATCCTTTGCTGTTTGGAAGCGACATTCCAAAAGTATGGGGGCTCCGAAAAGCGGGGCTGGGTTTGCTGACAAACATTCCGGGCGATGCCAAGCCGGTATCGGTCATCGAGGACACTGCAGTCCGCCCGGCTGACCTGCCAGCCTATCTGAAGGATTTCCGGGAAATAATGGAGAAGCACCATACAAATTGCGTTTACCATGCCCACATTGCCACCGGAGAACTTCATCTCCGTCCTGTTTTGAATCTGAAATTAAAGGAGGATGTGGAACGCTTCCATTCCATTGCACTGGATACAGCCCGGCTGGTTAAAAAGTACCGGGGATCGTTCAGCGGCGAGCATGGCGATGGAAGGGTCCGGGGAGAATTCATCCCTCTGATGGTGGGTGCAAGGAATTTTGAATTGCTGAAATCCATCAAAAGAACCTGGGATCCTGAACAGATCTTCAATCCAGGTAAAATTACCGATACGCCACCGATGAAAACCGGGTTGCGCTACACACCCGGACAGGTCACCCGGCAAATCCCGACATTCTTTGACTTTTCCGACACTTTGGGAATTCTCAGGGCGGTGGAACAGTGCAATGGTTCGGGCGACTGCAGGAAATCCGAACGGATCGGCGGTGTGATGTGCCCCAGCTATATGGCCACCAGGGATGAAAATGCAACCACAAGGGCCAGGGCAAACATCCTGAGGGAATTCCTGACTCATTCACCAAAAAGCAATCCGTTCAACCATCCTGAGATCCGCGACATTCTGGACCTTTGCCTTTCGTGTAAAGGCTGTAAGGCAGAATGTCCTTCCAGCGTGGATATGGCCACGTACAAGGCTGAATTCCTGCAGCAGTACTACGCATCCAACAAGATCCCTCTGCGGACACAAATCGTGGCAGGCATTGGCAGGATCAACCGCGTGTTTTCACATGTTCCGGGGATTTACAATGCGTTCATCAGGAACAGGTTTTTCTCCGGATTCCTTAAAAGAATTCTTGGGTTTGCGCCCGGTCGCTCTCTTCCCATGCTCCACAAAACCACACTGACGGGATGGTACCGAAAAAATTCTAAACGGTTATCTCCTTCTGCCCCTTTGAACGGAACGGTTTATCTGTTTGCCGATGAGTTTACCGAATTCAACGATACGGAAACCGGGATCAAAGCACTCAAATTATTGACAAGGCTTGGTTACCAGGTAATCATCCCGCGTCACACCGAAAGTGGCAGGGCAATGTTGTCAAAGGGACTGGTATGCCGGGCAAAGAAAATTGCTGAAAAAAACGTTGGATTGCTGCACGAACGGATATCCGGCGAAGCGCCTCTGGTGGGTATTGAACCCTCCTGCATCCTCACCTTCAGGGACGAATACCCGCGGCTTGTCGGCGACGGACTGAAGCCTCGTGCTGCTGCACTTGCAAAGAACACCCTGCTCTTTGAGGAGTTCTTCATCCAGGAGGTTCAAAAAGGAAAGATAACGCCCATGCAATTTACAAAAGATAAAAAAACGATCAAACTGCACGGGCACTGTCACCAGAAAGCGCTTGCATCAACAGCTCCGACACTTGAAATGCTCTCATTCCCTGTTAATTACACCGTGGAAGAAATTCCGTCCGGATGCTGCGGAATGGCCGGTTCTTTTGGTTTCGAAAAGGAACATTACGATCTATCGATGCGCATCGGGGAACTGGTGTTGTTCCCGGCTGTAAGAGCCTGTCCGCCGGATACCCTCATCGCCGCGCCCGGAACCAGTTGCAGGCATCAAATCCTGGAAGGAACCGGAAGAAAAGCCCATCATCCCATTGAGATCCTTTATGACGCCCTTGCCTAAAAAAAATCCCGCGGGGTACGCGGGATTTTTTCAGGAGGTTAACTTAGGTCGTTTTGTAATTTTTCCTTTTTGACCTTATCTTTCTTCTCGGTTTCCTCCAGGTTTGATTTGAGTGTAGCCAGCGCTTCGATATCACCAAGGGTTGTTTTTTCAAGTGTATCCTGCAGCTTCTTCACCACCCGTTTGGCAGACCTTGCTTCCGTTTTGGCCGGGTCAGTCGTTTTGGACTTCTCAGTTACCTGGGCATCCTGATAAACCCTGGTGTGAGAAAGGATGATCTTCTTGTTGTCCTTTGAGAATTCGATCACCTTGAACTCCAGTGACTCATCAACGTGCAATCCCGAACCATCCTCTTTTGTGGAATGCCTCATCGGGCAGAATCCCTCAACGCCGTAAGGCAGGGAAATAATGAATCCCTTATCGGAGGCGCTGATGATGGTTCCTTTGTGAATGCTTCCCACCTGGAAGATTGATTCAAACACGTCCCATGGATTCTCTTCAAGCTGTTTGTGGCCAAGGCTCAGCCTGCGGTTTTCAACATCCACATCCAGCACGACCACTTCAATTTCTTCCCCGATTTTGGTAAACTCAGCAGGATGTTTGATTTTCTTTGACCAGGAAAGATCGGAAATGTGGATCAGTCCATCCACTCCTTCCTCCAGCTCAACAAAAATCCCAAAGTTGGTGAAATTCCTCACAATGGCCTTATGCCTGGAATTGACAGGGTATTTTTCCATGATATTGGCCCAGGGATCAGGAATGAGCTGTTTGATACCCAACGACATTTTCCGTTCGTCGCGGTCAAGTGTCAGAATGATGGCTTCAACTTCGTTGCCGACCTTCAGAAAATCATGAGCGGTGCGAAGGTGCTGCGACCAGGACATTTCGGAAACATGGATCAGCCCTTCCACTCCCGGAGCAATCTCCACAAAAGCGCCGTAATCAGCAATGACCACTACTTTCCCTTTCACTTTATCGCCGATCTTCAGATTTGTATCGAGTGCATCCCACGGATGCGGGGTGAGCTGCTTCAGACCAAGGGCGATCCGTTTTTTGTTATCATCAAAATCCAGAATGACCACCTTGATCTTCTGGTCCAGTTCCACGATCTCTTCCGGGTGATTGATCCTTCCCCAGCTCAGGTCAGTGATATGGATCAGGCCATCCACACCGCCAAGGTCAATGAACACCCCGTAAGAGGTGATGTTCTTCACCGTGCCTTCCAGTATCTGTCCCTTCTCCAGTTTGGCGATGATTTCTGCCTTTTGCTGCTCAAGCTCGTCTTCGATCAGTGCCTTATGCGATACGACAACATTTTTATACTCCTGGTTGATCTTGACAACCTTGAATTCCATTGTTTTTCCAACAAAGATGTCATAATCCCGGATTGGTTTCACGTCAATTTGTGAGCCGGGCAGAAAAGCCTCAATGCCAAAAACGTCGACGATTAAGCCTCCCTTGGTACGGCACTTCACAAATCCGTTGATGATCTCCTGGTTTTCATAAACCGTATTGACACGTTCCCAGGAACGAAGTATGCGGGCCTTCTTATGCGACAGGATCAGCTGCCCTTCAGGATCTTCCTGGTTTTCAACATAAACTTCAATTTTATCGCCTATCTTGAGATTCGGATTGTAGCGTAGCTCGGACAGGGGAATGACACCATCGGATTTAAATCCGATGTTCACGACCACCTCGCGATTGTTCATGGCCACGACGGATCCTTCGATGACTTCGTGTTCGACGATCTGGTTTAAGGTATGGTCATAGATCTCTTCCAGCTTATGTCGCTCATCTGATGTGTAATTCTCCTGCTTTTTGCCAGCCAGTGACCAGTCGAAATCCTGTTCCCGATGGATGCGCTGAAATGGCTTGGCGGATGGTTTTTCCTCTAACGCGGGCTGGTCAGGAAAGAGGTCAGGAAGTGGGGATGGTGGTACGACAGGTACCTCAACAGGTTGTTCGTCGCCGGCTGCAGCTGGTTCTTCCGTAATTTCGACCGGAGCTGATTCGACCATGTCTGACACCTGCTCTTCACCCTCTTCAGACTGGACCTCCGGAACTGTTTCTGTAATGGGTTCTTCCCGGATGTTAACTGTTTCAGGTTCAGATGGTGTATCCTGAACCAATTCCGAAACTTCGTCCTGAACCGCCTGTGTTTCGTCGGTGACGGGCTGCTCCAGCTCTTCATTTTTGAATTCTTCTTGCGTCATTAAATCATTCAATGTGTTCCTGGACGCCGGAACGGGTTAAACTTCCGTTAATGCTCAGATTTCAGGTAAATGCCTGATAATAGCGAAATCCCATCGTCCGCGGATTTCGGGCTGCAAAAGTAGAAAAATAAATTGAAAATTGACAGGATTCCCGATAATTTGTTCACTTTCTGACAGGATATCCTCTTTGCTTGGCCATATCCTCCAAACGCTTCTGAAAGCCACTTTTCCTGACGGGTTTCTTTTTATTTTCCTCAATCCGGGCATGGATCTTTTTCTCATCAACAAGCCGTCTGAACAGGTACATCTGCAGGAAGGTGAAAACATTCACCAGCAGGTAATAATAACTCAAGGCGGAGGCATATCCGTTGAAGAATCCTAAGAACATGATCGGCATCAGGTAGGAAATGGTCTTCATCCCGGCGATCTGCTGTTGTCCGGTCACCATCATGTCGTTGTTAATCTTGGTGTAGATGATGGTGGATACGGTCATCAGCAAACAGAACAAACTAACGTGATCTCCGTAGAATGGGATGGTGAAGGGCAGATTCAGGATGGAATCGTATGAGCTCAGGTCATTTGCCCAGAGAAAAGATTGCTGACGCAGTTCAATGGAGGAAGGGAAGAACCTGAAAAGGGCGATCAGGATCGGAAACTGAAGCAGCATCGGTATGCATCCTGCCATGGGATTGACACCCGCCCGTTTATACAGCTCCATGGTCGCCTGCTGCTTCTTCATTGCGTCCTCTTTTTTTGGGAACTTCTGATTGATCAGCTCAACATCAGGCCGCAATACCCTCATTTTTGCCGTTGACATATACGTCTTGTAGGCAATGGGTAAAAGGACAATTTTGAGCAAAATGGTCAAAACCAGAATGATGATCCCATAATTTAGTCCGAAGCTACTTAAGAAATCAAAAACGGGGATGACGGCAAAACGATTGATCCATTGCATCAGGAAAAAACTCCACCCCATGGGTATCTGCTGCTCGAGATCCAGCTTATAATCACGCAGGATTGAATATTTCAATGGCCCGTAATAAACCGACAGGTCCATCGTCGTCTTCTCCCTGTCGGAAAAGGGCACCCCAAAAGTGGACTCCATGGATCGCTCATAATGAACCTTTTCTTCCTTGCTGGTGTAAGCATTGATCAGGCCGCTGCTGAAATAATCGTCAGAAATGATGGTCGAGCAGAAGAAGCGTTGCTTGAAGGAGACCCACTTCAAACGTGTTGGGATATCTTCCTCATCGTCCTTGGTTTCCGACAGGTATTCCACTTCACCATCGGAGTGTTTGTAATAAATGGTAGGACCATTGTATCTGTCGATGCTTCGCTCCTGCTGCATAAGATCCGCATTCCATATGCAATCCAGGTAATCCGTGTTGGAAGCCATCACGCCCTGCATTCCGTTGAAATGAACGGTAAGGTCGAGCAGATGATCCTCACCGGTGAGTGTGTAAACATACTCAACGTACTGTGAGGAAGAAAACGATGACAACGTATCTGCCCCATTGGCATACAGGCGCATTCCAAACGACAGGGCATCCTTTCCGGAAACCGACATCCGGGTGTTCCCTTTCTGAGCATCATCGTACCACCAGGGCTGGAAATAAAGCGCATCGGTGTTGACTAACCGGTTGTTGGCAAAAAACGTAAAACCGAAGGTCACCGAAGAAGTATCGTATAAAACCAGTGGCAGGGAATCGTAGGTCCTGTAATTCTTCAGTTCAGCATAGATCACCTTGCCGCCTTTACTGGAGATTCCTAACCTGACTACATCATTCTCAATAAAATAAAGTTCCTGATTCCCCGAGGCTGACCTAGAAAAAATACCCAGAACGTCATCCAGGGCTGTCTGACTGGCCGGTGCTGTTTCCTGTGTGGCTGCCTGCAGTCCGGTATCGGCTGTTTGCTGCGAAGCACCGGCAATGAGTTTAAGCGAATCGGCAAGTGCCAGTGAATCCAGCCGTTTCTGCTGCACGATCCACAAGGAGTCCTGAATTCGCTGACGTTTTTGGAGTTCTTCCCCGGAGGGCTTTGTAAGAATGCTGTAACCAATCATCACAGCAAAGATCAAAACCACACCAATGATGGTATTTCTGTTCATTCGTATTGATTAGGTCGAGATGGAAATATGCCGCAAAGATACAAGTTAGCGCGACATGCACCGGATTTCCTCACGGATTTTGAACAGGGGAATGCTCCCGCCTGTAATTTTTTGCTGCGCTAACCAGTCCTGCAAACAGAGGATGAGGACTTGCAACGGTACTTTTATATTCCGGGTGGAACTGTATTCCGATAAACCACGGATGGTTCTTCAATTCCATGATCTCGACCAGGTTGTCCTTTGTATTGATTCCCGATGCTGTCATCCCACCGGCTTCAAAATCATGCAGGTATTTATTATTGAATTCATACCGGTGACGATGGCGTTCGGTGATGTGAAGCTGGTCATAAATGGAGTGGGCAAGGGTACCTTTCGCGATCTGACAGGGATAGGCTCCCAGCCGCATGGTCCCTCCCATCCCGGAAATCTTCTTCTGTGCCTCCATGATGTCAATCACCGGATAAGACGTACGTTTGTCCATTTCCGTACTGTGGGCCTGGGGCATGTTCAGGACATTGCGTGCAAATTCCACCACGGCGCACTGCATCCCCAGGCAGATCCCCAGGAAAGGTACGTTATGGGTGCGTGCATACCGGATAGCCAGGATTTTCCCATCGATCCCCCTTGACCCAAATCCTGGCGCCACCAGAATCCCGTCAAGATCACACAAACTATTCTCAACTGTTTGTGCATCAATACTTTCTGAATGGATTCTTTTGATGTTCACCCTGCAGTCATTCACTGCCCCGGCGTGGATAAAGGATTCAACGATCGATTTATAGGCATCCCTCAGCTCAATGTATTTTCCGATTAATCCGATCGTAACCTCAGATGCCGGATTTTTGAGTTTGTACAGGAAATCTTCCCAGGTCGCAAGATCAGGTTCTTTACCGGCCAGGATATTGACCTTTTTAAGCACTTCCAGGTCCAGCTTTTCATCCCGCATCAACAGGGGGACTTCGTAGATCGTTTCCGCATCGATCGACTCAATAACAGATGTGGGTGATACATTGCAAAACAGGGATATCTTCTCCCTGAGGGCTTGTGATAGGTGCTTTTCAGTCCGGCAAACGATGATGTCAGGTTGAACCCCTGATTCAAGCAATGTTTTAACGGAATGTTGTGTGGGTTTTGTCTTGAGTTCACCTGCGGCGGCAAGAAATGGCACGAGTGTCAGGTGGATCACAAGGCAATTGCACCCCAGTTCCCACTTCATCTGCCTGACGGCTTCAATATAGGGAAGGGACTCAATATCGCCCACCGTCCCTCCTATCTCCGTAATGACAAAATCAAAGTTCCCCGTGTTGCCAAGCAGTTTGATCCTGTATTTGATCTCATCGGTAATGTGTGGGATGACCTGTACGGTTTGCCCCAGGTAGTCTCCTCTTCTTTCCTTTTCGATCACCGACTGGTAGATGCGTCCGGTTGTGATATTGTTGGCCTGGGATGTGGGGATATTAAGAAAGCGTTCATAATGGCCCAGGTCCAGATCCGTTTCCGCACCATCTTCCGTTACATAGCATTCACCGTGCTCGTAGGGATTGAGTGTTCCCGGATCGACATTGATGTACGGATCGAGTTTCTGGATCGTGACCGAAAAGCCCCTGGCCTGCAGCAGTTTTGCCAGTGATGCGGAAATGATTCCTTTGCCCAGGGAAGAGCTTACACCACCGGTTACAAAAAGATATTTCGCCTTGATCATGGGATGATGAACTATTATTGATACCGATAGCGTTCAACTTTTGCGATGAATTTAGCCAGTCGGACGACCTGGACCGAATAGCCATATTCATTGTCATACCAGACATAGATCACAATACTTCTTCCATCGGATGAAACCTTGGTGGAAGGACTATCAAAAATCAATGTCACGGGATCATCAATGTAATCCGATGAGACGGATTCCGTTGAGGTGGAATAACGGATTTGTTCCACAAAATCGCCATGAAGGGCAGCATTTTTCATCAGGACATTGATTTCCTCCACCGATGTGGTCTTTTTCACACACAAATGCAATATAGCCAGGGAGACATTCGGGACGGGTACCCTGACCGAATTCGCCGTCAGCTTTCCTTTCAGGCTTGGGATTGCCTTTGCTGCAGCCGTATCTGCACCCGTATTGGTGATGACCATATTTATCGGTGCAGCCCTTCCCCTGCGCGCTTTCTTATGAAAATTGTCCAGCAGGTTCTGATCGTTGGTGTAGGAGTGAATGGTTTCAATGTGACCTTTTTCGATCCCGAGGGTTTCCTCAATCACTTTAAGTGCCGGTACGATCGCATTGGTTGTGCAGGATGCCGCTGAAAAGATGGTTTCCTGTTCGATGTCCAGGTCCTGGTGATTGACACCGTATACAATGTTGGGTATATCTCCCTTACCGGGGGCCGTGAGCAGTACTTTACTGATCCCTGCAGCTTTCACATGACGCGACAGTCCCTCTCTGTCCCTGACAACACCGGTATTGTCGATCAGAATGGCATCGTGGATGCCGTACTGGGTATAGTTCAAATCCTCGGGATTCAGGGTGGAGAGGAACTGCACCGTATGGCCGTTTGCATACATGGATCTGTTTTCCAGGTTTTCGACGGCGATACCCCTAAACGGTCCGTGAATGGAATCATGTCGGAATAAATGTGCCCTTTTTATCAGGTCTTCAGGCTGGTTGCTCCGTGTCACGATGGCCCGCAATCGCAGCTGGGATCCGTTTCCCATCTGTACAAGCTCCCTGGCGACCAGCCTGCCAATACGGCCAAATCCATAGAGGACAACATCCCGTGGTTTCACAAAGGAAGGTGCCTTGTCAATGAACGACTTGAGCTTATCTTGAATGAAGGCCTTTGGCCCGGCATATTTCTGACGGTCGTTGGTCCATTCAAAATTCAAACGGCCAATATCGATCCGTGCCGGTGGTATGTCCATTTCATACAACGCTTTCGCCAAAATGTATGAATCCTGGATCTTCAGTGTTTTGCCAATGGTATGAACGGCATACGAATGAAGGAACAAGATCACGCTGGCGCTTCGGTCATACAGTTGATTGCGGAATAGCATCAACTCGATGGATTTCTCGTAAAAAAGCTTGACCAATACATCAACGAACTCATAGCCGAGCATTTCATCGGATATCCATTTTGATAATTCATCCTCAAAATGAAAATTGGCCTCATTTTGATTTTTTGTGTTATAATTGTTCATAGTAGTGATTTTGATAGCCCCGGATTTCAAGGGACTAAAATTAAAACAAAAGGACAAGTAACCAAAATAATCTGATCCTTAGCCTTTTTTTATTATGAACAATTTTCTAACAGAGTGGGATATGGCCTACTGGCCAAGGTATGCTTTCAGCAACCTGCTTCTGGAATGGTGTTTGAGCCGGCGAATTGCTTTTTCCTTGATCTGGCGGACCCGTTCCCGGGTGAGGTCAAACTTCGCTCCTATTTCTTCGAGGGTCAATCCGTGTGCCAGCCCGATTCCATAATAAAGGCTGATCACATCGCGTTCCTTATCCGAAAGGGTGGCAAGTGAGCGTTCGATTTCTTTCATCAGGGATTCCCGCATGAGCCCTGCATCCGTATTGGGGGCATCCTCGTGAACATAAACATCCAGGAATTTAACATCTTCATCCTGAGCAAGGGGTGCGTCCATTGACACTGTCCGCGTCCCGATGCGCATGGCTGCATCGATCTTATATTCAGGTACTTCAAGCGACTCAGCGATTTCGTCGCTACTGGGTGTGCGCTGGAACTTCTGCTCCAGCTTGGAGGATTCTTTTTTGATCTTGTTGAGTGAACCAACCTGGTTCAGCGGAAGCCTCACAATGCGCGATTGTTCAGCAAGTGCCTGCAGGATGGACTGCCGTATCCACCACACCGCGTAGGATATGAACTTGAATCCCCGGGTTTCATCGAACCTCCGGGCAGCTTTTATCAATCCAAGATTTCCTTCATTGATCAAATCCGGTAAACTCAGCCCCTGATTCTGATATTGTTTGGCAACAGACACCACAAACCTCAAATTGGCCTTGGTCAGCTTATCAAGTGCTTTCTGATCACCGTTTTTTATCCGGCGTGCCAGCTCGACCTCTTCCTCTGCCGTGACCATCTCCTCTTTTCCGATATCCTGAAGATACTTGTCAAGTGAAGCTGTTTCCCTGTTGGTTATGGACTTGGATATTTTTAATTGTCTCATGGACAACCTCTGCTCTCTCTTTTATTTAAAATTCTGTTTTTTGAAAAAGTGATCCGCAATTTACAAAAATTATTCCATTTATGCAAAATTATTTGCTGTTTACAACAATAAATCCCGCAGGATTATTTATTTACCACCCCACGCCATAATAGGCCCTTAATCCATTTGGATAGATACCCTCGATCAAAATACCTCCTGAAGCGTTCACCAGAACATTTTCAATATCGGCGACGGAATGGATGGTTTGCTTATCGATCCTTATGATAATGAATCCTTCACGAATTCCGGCATCACTCAGTTTACCCTGTTGTAATCCGGTAACCTTCACGCCATTGTTAATTCCAAGACGTTCTTTTTCCTGATTTGTTACAGGTTCCAGTTTCGCACCCAGCAAAGCAGCGGCATTTGAAATGGCCTGCTTTTGAACAACCTCCACGGTACCCGCTCTGTTTTTCAGTTGAAGCCTGAATGATTTTTCCTGATTTTTCCGGTTAACAACGAGAATAACCTCCTCCCCAGGCCGTTTCTGACCAATCTGTTCCAGCAGCTCGGAGGTGCTGTTTACTGTTTTATCATCGATCTGAAGAATGATATCTCCTGATTCAACACCGGCAGCCTTGGCCGAGCCGTTATCCGAAACACCTGCTACATAAACGCCCTTGATTTCCTTCAAACCGAGATCGGTCGCAAACTTACTGTCGATATCCCGGATCGACACGCCCAGGAGTGCACGCTGAACCTCACCGTACTCTTTGAGGTCTGCAACGACCTTTTTAACCAGATTCGAAGGAATGGCAAAGGAATATCCTGAATAATAACCGGTACTGGAAGCAATGGCAGCATTGATGCCGACAAGTTCACCCCTTGTGTTGACAAGCGCTCCTCCGCTATTGCCTTTATTGACCGCAGCATCCGTCTGAATGAACGATTCGATGGCAGAAGTGCCGTCAGGAGTCTGCAATATATTTATGTTCCGTGCCTTGGCGCTCACAATACCAGCTGTCACCGTAGAAGTCAGGTTAAAAGGATTGCCGACTGCCAGTACCCATTCACCCACTCTCAGTTCATCAGAGTCTCCAAAAGTTATGTACGGCAGCGATTCCTCTTTGATCCTGATCACGGCCAGGTCGGTTGAAGGATCCGTTCCCACGATCGTCGCATCGTAAGTCCTTTTATCATTTAAAACCACCTGAATCTGATCCGCTCCCTCCACTACATGATTATTGGTAACAATATAACCATCACCTGAGATGATCACTCCTGATCCGGATCCCATGTACATAGGATCATTTGGCCGGTTATCGGGCTCTCCAAAAAAGTCACGCCAGTCAAAAAAATAGTCATAAGCGCTCATCTGACGCTGATACTGCGTCATGACATGAACCACTGCGTTGATCGTTTTACCAGCCGCTTCAGAAAAATCAGGCAGCACCTGAGGTGCACTGACCTGAACATCCGATGTCATCGTGACAGGCGCTTTTACAGGAAGACTCACCGGGACATTGTCCGATTTGAACCTATGACCCAGAGATCCAATGACAACCCAGGTAAGAAGCGCTCCAACTACCGCAGCTAAAACCAAACTCAAGAATTTATTCATAGATCCTCCGAATTATTAACATTTTTCAAGTGATTTTGTTCAATTATCAAGAACTGTACCTTTTCTGAGTGAATTCACCTGTCATCCAGCCTCATTAAAGGTTCAAAGCATTAACGTAACACTGTTTGCAATGATTATATCCTGAATGTTAAAATATGTTAATCTGACGATAAAACCTTCGGAAGAGTGATGAAATCAGCCTGCCGCGATCAGCAATGTGCTGCTTTTTGTATTTTTGCATCCTTGCATCAAGCTGAAACGTCACAGGGATCAGACCATCATTATCTTAATTTGCACCGATCCATGAAAATAACCTTCTTCAAGTACCAGGGCACGGGGAATGATTTCATCATGATTGACAACAGGTCAGGTTTTTTTCCATTAAGTGGCCATATTGTCAGGTCGCTCTGTGATAGAAAATTTGGGATCGGGGCTGACGGGCTGATCCTGATGAACAGATCCGGGAGGTATGATTTTAAAATGATCTACCACAACTCCAACGGCGATGAGTCCACCATGTGCGGCAACGGAGGCAGGTGCCTCGCAGCCTTTGCCCGGCGCACAGGATCCCCGGGACTGAGCTTTACCTTCGAGGCTATCGACGGCCTGCATCATGCCCTCATCGTGGATGAAAACAGTCATTCTTCTGTCGTTCGCCTGAAAATGAAAGATGTGGTGTTCCCGGAAATTATGAATGTCAATTCAATCATTGATTCTGGCTCTCCTCACGTCATTAAGCAGGTCAAAAATCTGAAGGATCTTGACATAAGAAAGCTGGGCAGGGAGATTCGCTTCAGCGATCCCTTCCGCGAGCAGGGTGTCAACGTCAACTTCATTGAAACGACGCACAACAGAAATTACATCCGGACCTATGAGCGCGGCGTTGAAGATGAGACACTGTCCTGCGGAACGGGAACGGTGGCATCCGCGCTCCTGCTGGCTTCACAGGCACCTGAATCCGTTGACCCAATTCAATTCCAGACGCTGGGAGGAGAACTGACCGTTCATTTCAAACGTTCAAAAAATCTTTTTCACGATGTATGGCTGGAAGGGCCAGCATCGTTTGTGTTCCAGGGTGAAATCATTATTTAACCAAAAGCACGGTCATGATCGGTAAAAAAGTGATCCTCAGGGCTCCGGAGCCCTCTGACATTGACTTCCTGTATGCCTGGGAAAATGACAGATCGGTTTGGCATGTGAGCAATACCAACGCTCCTTATTCCCGGTTTGCCATTGAGCAGTATGTGATGAATGCTCAGCTGGATATTTTCTCAGCGCGGCAGTTGCGATTCATGATCGATAAGGCTGCATCCGCTGAAAAAGCAGCTGCCATCGGAACGATCGATCTGTACGATTTTGAACCTGCCCACCGCAGAGCCGGTGTCGGCGTCCTCATCACCCGGGAAGAACGCGGTAAAGGATATGCCTCCGAGGCCCTTGACCTTCTGATCGATTATGCCTTCACTACACTGAACCTGCACCAGCTCTTCTGCCACATCTCCGCAACCAACATTGTCAGCCTCAACCTTTTTGCGAATCATCAGTTTGAAATCATCGGACTGAAAAAGGAGTGGTTGCTAATTGACAATAAATGGATGGATGAATATATTCTCCAACGATTCAATCCAGATGAAAAAAAATAAGCGGAGGCTGCTCAGAATCCTCCTGTTCATCTTCATTATCATTGTCACGCTCTGTTCAGCCGCTGTTTTTGCTGTTTACCAGATCTGGTTTAAACCCAATGTCAGGATTACCGATCCCGAAAATGCCTCCATCTATATCCGGACAAATTCGGATTTCAACGACGTGAAGACTCTTTTATACGCTCAGGGATTCATAAAAAGACAAAGGACCTTTGAATGGCTTGCCGTCAAAAAAGACTATCCCTCGCAGATAAGTGCTGGCAGATATCTGCTTTACGACGGGATGAACAACAACGCGCTGATCAACATTCTCAGGGCCGGTCTCCAGACACCGGTAGAGGTTGTTCTGAACAATACCCGGCTGAAAAAAGATCTGGCAGGTAAGGTGTCGCACCAGCTGGAAGCGGACTCGCTCGCCATCGTACTACTCCTGGCCGACTCGGTCTTTGTTCAGAAATACGGTTTCACCACCGAAACCATCCTCACCATGTTCATTCCCAACACCTATGAATTTTACTGGAACACGGATGCCGCTGGATTTATGAGCCGTATGTACAAAGAATATCAGAAATTCTGGACAGAGGAACGGGATCGGAAAAGAACGCGTTGCGGAATGACTCGGCAGCAGGTGAGCATACTGGCATCCATCGTTGAGAAAGAGACCCTTAAGAATGATGAAAAAGCCAGAATGGCAGGGGTTTACATCAACCGCTGGAGGGATAACTGGAAACTGCAGGCCGATCCTACGATCGTTTATGTTGTAGGGGACTTTAAGATGAAGCGTGTCCTGACCAGGCACACCAGAATTGACTCACGTTACAACACCTATCTCTACGAAGGTCTCCCTCCGGGACCGATCTGTGTTCCTTCCATTGCTTCCATTGATGCAGTGCTGGACTATGAAGAACATGGTTATTATTATTTCTGCGCCCGCGAAGATTTTTCCGGATACCACAACTTCGCAAAGACCTACAACCAGCATCTGATCAACGCCCGCAAATACCAGCGTGCTTTTCAGGAACGGCAGGGCAACTGACGGACGGAGGGAAATCAACCTTTACACGTTGAACCGTATGTGTAAAATATCGCCTTCGTGAACGACATAGTTTTTACCTTCCACGAAAAATTTTCCGGCTTCCTTGCAGGCATGTTCCGATCCGTAACGAAGAAAATCATCGTATTTCATCACTTCCGCCCGGATGAAGCCACGTTCAAGGTCGCTATGGATCACCCCCGCCGCCTGAGGGGCGGTCATTCCCCTGTGAATCGTCCATGCCCGCACCTCTTTCGGCCCTGCAGTAAAAAAAGATTCCAGATTCAGGAGCTTATACGCCGAGCGGATCAGCTTGTTGACACCGGGCTCTTCCAGCCCTGCATCTGCCAGAAATGCCATTCGGTCATCGGGATTATCCAGTTCCGTAATTTCAGCTTCCAGCTTCCCGGCAATGATGATCACTTCCGTATTTTCATGCTTTACAGCCTCCTTCACCCTGTCAACATACGCATTCCCTCCGACAGCAGAGGCATCATCCACGTTGCAAACATAGATCACAGGAATGTCGGTAAGCAGGAACATGTCTGCCAGGTACTTCCTGTCTTCCTCCGTAAGCTTGAGATTGCGGATGGAAATGAAATTATCCAGGTTGTTTTTGATATGCTCAAGGATCTCCAGTCCTTTTTTTGCATCTTTCTCACCAACCTTGGTCAGCTTCTCATACTTCTGGATTTTGCGTTCGATCATCTCCAGATCCTTCACCTGAAGTTCCAGTTCCAGTATTTCAATATCCCTTACCGGATCAACTGATCCTTCGATATGGGGAAGGGTTTCGTCATCAAAACACCTCAGGACATGGATCAACGCATCCGTCTTCTGTATGTCTTCCAGAAATTTATTTCCAATCCCTTCGCCGTGGCTGGAGCCTTTGGCCAGGCCAGGGATATCAATGATCTCAACTGTCGCCGGTATGATCTTCTGCGACTTTATCAGCGCATCGATCTTATAAAGCCGCTCATCCGGCACGGGAATGATACCCAGGTTGGACTTGGAAGATGTAAATGCCGTGCGCGAAGCTTCAGCCTTTGCAGGCGACATGCAGTTAAAAATCGTAGTTTTACCGGAATTCGTCAAACCAATGATTCCACATTTCAGTGACATAATGTTATTTTTTTTAGCTAAAACAAATGTACGTAAATTACCCGAAATGTCTAAATGTATTTTACGACGATCCAGATGTCTGTATTCCTGCCCTTGTCATCAACGCAGGATACCTTCACCTCGCCTTCGGGCGGTTCAAAGAACAAAGCTTCCTGAGCAAGTGCTGTCGACAGGAATTTGTTATTGACATACCAGAAGATCTTTCCGACGTCACTTTCCGGTTGACAGGCGAGTTTCAGGCGTTGATGCTCTTCCCGGTACAGAATATACTCCGCATTTTCCGTCAGGGAGGTGATCCTGGGGGCATTTTCCCGGAAAATCCTTTCACAGCGTGGATTGTGTGCGGGAATGGCCTCATAGGGTATATTTTCTTCATTCATGTAAGCGATGACCTCCGGAGGATAGTTCGGATAAAATTTCGTCAGGAAGCCACCTTCGGGCAGACAGGCTCTGCAAAAGGACAGGGAGCTGTCGGCGTTGACAAAAACAGCCCGCAGATGCTGGCAACGTTCGCCGGGCGAAATTCCTGGAATATATGCATCTTCGATCAGGTCGGTACAGAAATCTGACGGAGGCAATCCCGAACGGGCGCACACATCGCGTATCCTGAGACCGGGCGGTAGTTCGAACCAGGAAAGGCTGTTGTCCCTGTCGAGGAGACGGAAAATCTTAAAAAGCAGGGGCGCCGCAAAATCAGTTCCGTTGAGTTCCGGAATGCCATTACCCTGAAAATTTCCTATCCATACCCCAACAGTGTAATCCGGATTGTATCCGACGCTCCAGGCATCCCTCCTGCCGTATGAAGTACCTGTTTTCCATGCAATTCGCGGAAGATCAATGATTTGCTCGGCTTTTACCGGGAAATCAGGTCGTTTGAGGGAGGTCATCATTTCCGTTACCAGAAAAGCAGCCGGAGCACTGAAAAGTGTGTCAGAAGAAAAACGTTCCTGAGTGGAGAAATAACGTGAAGGGCTTAGTATTCCTTTGTTTGCAAAAGAACAAAACAGGTTGGTCAGCTCCTCCAGTGTAACCCCGCACCCACCGAGGATCACCGATAACCCGAGTTCTTTTCTCTTGAGTCCGACGGTTTGGAAACCTGCATCCACGAGTTTACCGATAAAATAATCCTCGTGCAGGTCATTCATCAGTTTCACAGCCGGTACATTCAATGAAAGCGCCAGTGCATTTTTGGCCGATATCATTCCCCGGTAGGTACCGTCGTAATTCTCGGGATGGTATCCGCCAAACCGGGCCGGGACATCGGTAAGGATGGTGGCAGGCGTTATCAATCCTTTATCAATGGCCAGTGCATAAAGAAATGGCTTCAGCGTGCTGCCCGGCGACCGTATGGCACGGATACCGTCGACCTGGCCAAAGGATTCCGCGTCGTTGAAATCAGCTGAGCCCAGGTAGCTGATCACCCCGCCCGTTTCATTATCAACAACCATCACTGAGGCATTCTGTATCCCCTTCACCCGAATGCTCCGGATGTGATTCCAGGTGATCGTTTCGATACGGGTTTGTAACTCCAGGTCAATGAATGTTTGCAACAGATCCTTCTCAGGATAATCAGCATGAAGACGGGTGGCAAGATGGGGTATTCTTCGTGGCAACGGATGTCTTTCCAAACCCACCTCCTCCTCTTTTGCATCCCTGATCACCTGCCCGCTGAAAATTCCTTTCCTTAAAAAGAAATCCAGCCAGCGGTTCCGCTCCCTCAAAAGATCCCCTTCATTCTTTCCGCTCAGATAAACAGAAGGATTGTTCGGGATGATGCTAAGGGTGACGATCTGTGCAAGGCTGAGCGCCTGGGGTGATTGTTCATAATAGATGAGGGAAGCGGTCTTCACTCCTTCAATGTTTCCTCCGTAGGGCAGGTGGTTCAGATACATCCTGATGATTTCCTTTTTGCTGAAGTGCCACTCCAGCTGGACTGCTCTGAACATCTCGATCAGCTTGCTTTTATAAGACCTGGGCCTGGGATCCAGAAGCCTCGCCAGTTGCATGGTGATGGTGGAAGCACCGGAGATCCGTTCCCCTGAAACCGTATTTTGAACCAGCGCTCTGACCAGAGCAATGGGATTGATCCCAAAATGATAATAGAAGAACCTGTCCTCCTTGAAAACGATGCTCTTTCGCAACTCCGGACTGATCTCGTCCAGCCCGGTCTTGACCCTCCACTTGTCTTCCTTATTCAGGAATACGTGAAGGATCGTTCCGTCGTTCGAAGTAATGACCTGTGAAAAATCCAAGGGAGGATTGAAAGGGAAAATACGGTCAATCAAAAGGAAGCTAAGTACAATGGCCAATAAAGAGCCTGAAAGAATTTTTAACCATTTCTTCACTAATCGTTTGTCAGGACGGATCGGCTCCACTGGAAGGAAATTATGGTCTGATTTTGATCCTGCCTGTTCCCTTGCCGGTAATGGTTCCAATGATTGCAGAGGAGGACAGGCCTTCCTGCCAAAGGTCATCCAGGAGATTCCGGGCAGTGTTTTGCGGCAGTGAAATGAGCAATCCCCCCGATGTCTGGGCATCGCAGAGTACAAGACGGGTCTCCCGGCCGATTGACGGGTCCCAATCCGTCATTTCCGCCACAAAATCAAGATTTGACAGTGTGCCGCCCGGGATCATGTTTGCCCGGATCATGTCCCAGGCTTCTTCAATGACGGGCACGGCCGAAGCCACAACCTCTGCATCCACAGCGCTGGCCTGGGTCATCTCGTTGAGATGACCCAGGAGTCCGAACCCAGTGATGTCCGTGCAGGCGTTTACCGGGTAGTTCATCATGATCCTGCAGGCCCTCAGGTTTAATTGGCTCATCAGTGCAATGATCTTTTTCCCGGTCTCCTCTGAGGCCATTTCCCTTTTCAGCGCGGTGGCCAGGATCCCGAGACCGATCGGTTTTGTAAGGATCAGGGCATCCCCCACCCTTGCCCTGGCATTGGTCAGGATACGGTCGGGATGAACAAAGCCTGTCACAGCCATGCCAAACTTGGGTTCAGTATCTTCAACGGAATGTCCGCCCAGGATGCAAACGCCGGCTTCCTGTGCTTTATCCTGCGCTCCCCTGAGAATTTCTCCAAGCACTTCCAGGGGAAGGCGGTTGCTTGGAAATCCGACGATATTGAGTGCAAATCGCGGTTCGGCCCCCATGGCATAAATATCACTCAGTGCATTGGCAGCAGCGATAGCGCCAAAACTGTAGGGATCATCCACGATGGGAGTGAAAAAATCAACGGTCTGGACAATGGCGATCTCATCGTTGATGCGGTAAACGGCGGCGTCATCATTGGTCTGCATATCCACCAATACATTGCTGTCGACCGGAATGGGCAGGGATTGGAGCACTTTTTCCAGCTCCTGGGGCCTCAGTTTGCAGGCGCAACCCAGTCCGTGGGTAAAACGGGTGAGTTTGACAGCCTGATCCTGGCGCATTTCTATCGGTCCCAACTCCGATGACCTGGTCAGCATCCTCACTTTTTGAGCAATGATTTCAACGGCCCTGTCAATTTCCTCCGGGGTCGTAGTTTTGCCAACGGATAGCCGGATCGTCCCCAGGGCATACTCCTCCGGCACCTGCATGGCCTGAAGTACGGATGATGCGGTTTGTCCGCCGACATGACAGGCCGCACCGGCAGAGGCAGCGATCTCAGGCATATCGCTCAGCAACGTATGAATATCCATTCCGCCGAAACCCAGGCTGAGCGTATTGGGCAGACGGTGCTCCGGATGGCCGTTAAGCCTTATGTCGGATAATTGCTCGGTTAATCCATCAAATAAACGGTCCCTCATGGCTTTTAAATAGGCCGAAACTAATTCCAGATCACGACCGGCAACTTCACAGGCTTTCCCCAATCCGACAATTTCCAGCAAATTCTCCGTGCCTGCCCGCCGGTTCTGCTCGTGATCCGCACCGTGCATCAATTTTTCCGGAACAATCCCCGACCGGACATAAAGTGCCCCGATTCCCTTTGGCGCATAAAACTTATGACCGGCGATGCTGAGCAGGTCCACCTCCATCTCATCAACAAGGACCGGTATTTTCCCGACGGACTGGGCAGCATCGGAATGAAACGGGATCCCGTGCGAACGGCAAATCAGCGCCAGATCACGTACAGGCTGGACAGTGCCAACCTCGTTGTTCGCATGCATGATGGTCACCAGGATCGTCTGCGCCGTGATCGCCTTTTTCAGGTCATCCGGATCAACCCTGCCAAAACGGTCAACCGGAAGGATGGAGAGCCTGAATCCATTCCGAGAAAGGTAATGGCATACTTCCAGCACGGCCGGATGCTCAACCGCACTGGTAATGATGTGGTTACCGATGCTTTTGCTGGCATGTGCAATGCCTTTGATGGCCATGTTGTTGGATTCCGTTCCACCGCTTGTGAAGACAATCTCTTCCGGTTTGCAGCGCAGTAGCATTGCCACCTGAAGGCGGGCTGTCTCAACAGCCTTTCTGGCTTCAATCCCATAGCGGTGCATGGAGGAAGGATTGCCAAAACGTTCATCCAGCCAGGGACGCATGGCAGCGGCAACTTCACGGTCGATGGGTGTCGTGGCGTTATAATCGAGGTAAATCGGATTATCCATCATACTATTTATCGTTTCTCAGGTTGATAGTGGCCAAGGAGGAATTTAGCATTTTCCAGTGGATCATCCTGTGGCAATGGCAGACTGATACGGCTGATCTGGGCTGCCCTCATTTGAAGACTCCTGTCATAAGCCCTGTCGTAATAGGTTAATAGAATTTCTGCAGTACGGGTAAAATCACCTTCTTTAACGGCATCAATTGCTTTTCGGGTGTTGTCGCCCCCCAGTTTTTTCTCGATTCGTAAGATACAGGAAATAAGATCGTCACCAGGAAAATTCGAATATTCCCTGACCAGCCGTTCAACGCGCCGGGAAAAACTGACCTCAATCTCCAGAACGGGGCTTGCAAGCAACTGACTGAAAAGTGGTTCGGGAATGGATACCGATCCGACAGAAAGACTTTCATCCTCAATCCAGATGGGTCTGCCCAGGTCCAGCTGGCTCCAGGCTGAATAAAGGCCATTTTCAAATTGCTCGTTGGTGGGCTGGGGCATCATTCCCAGTCCTCCAAACACAGATCCTTTGTGGTGGGCTATCTTTTCCAGATCAAGAACCTGTTGCCCCGACTGTGCCAAAGCGTGCAAGATACTGGTCTTTCCGCTGCCGGTTTTGCCTGCCAGGACTACCAGGCGGGCAGGTTTACCTAATTCCTGCCGGATATGGTTTCTGTAAGCCTTATACCCGCCGGAAAGCACAAGAACATTCATTCCGGCCAGGTCGAACAGCCAGGCCATACTGGCACTTCTCAATCCCCCCCTCCAGCAGTGGATGAGAAAAGGTCCGTCAGCCGCTATTTTACGGGCCTCATTCAGGGTTCCCGAAAGCTTGTGCCCCACCAGGTCCAATCCCAGTTGAACGGAAGAGAATCGTCCTGTTCTGACAAACCGTGTACCCACCAGGGCCCGCTCCTCATCGTTGAACAGGGGAAGATTGAAAGCGCCTGGAATATGACCGCTGCGGAATTCCTGCGGAGACCTGACGTCGATCAGGGGCAAGGAATCCAGCAAGCCAAAAAGCTCGGTAATGTCAATGGTTTTGATCATCCTTACAACAGGGATAAAATTACATTAATTCACCTTAACCAGGCTGATCTCTTCATTCAGGTAGATCAGATATTTCTCCACGGCCGGGTATCCCATATCGTGAAGCAACCCACCGTAAAATCGCAGTTGCTTTTGATGTTCCTCCGATGGAAGACCTGTTTTGTAATCGATCACGATGGCTTTTTCATCCTTTAAAAGCAACCTGTCGGGCCGGTACGACCGACCGGAAGGCAAAAGGATTTCCGTTTCGGTCTTGGTGATCAGGTCCCCGCAAAAGAAATCCCTGATCAGGGGATGTGAGATGATCCCGGAGATCATCTTTTCCAGCTGAACCTTCTGATCAGTGGTTACCAGGCCTGATGTCAGCAGTGAAGAGGTGATCGCCGGAACATCAGCCGGTGTAATGATAGATGAAAAGATCCTATGGACAAGCTTTCCCCATTCCCGGTTTCTGTCGGGATTCTCAGCATCCCAGGCCTCAGCAGCCTGAAAGGTCAGCTGTGCATTTTGCCTCCAGTCGTTTGAAATGAGGCTGAATTCAGGAGAATAGAAACCTTTCGCCTGTTCGTCGCCGGCCTTTCCGCTGCTCGACGGGATCTTCTCGCCGGTTTCGAACGACGCCACGCCATCTTGCAGCCCTCCAATGGATTCCAGATATGTATGGAAAAGCTCCGGCACCGAAAGGAATTTCTCGGCCTTGGTGGGAGGTTTGATGGTAACGATGTAAAGTCGCTGTGAGGCACGGGTCATCACAACGTATAGAAGGTTGACCATGTCGAGGTATGACTTGTTTTGTTCATCATCATAGAGGTCAGCATATCCCGCATCCCTTAATTTGCCGGTCAGTTTGAGGACGGCAACCGGTAATTCCGCAAGTTCAGGATTGGCTAATTTGAGCCAGGTGTAGTGCTTTGTCATTCTATGACCTTCGTCGGCAAAAGGATAGATCACCACCGGAAACTGAAGCCCTTTGGCTTTGTGAATGGTCATGACCTGCACAGCTTCCGATCCCTGCGGGGCGATGATCGAAAGCTTGTCCCTCTTCTCCTCCCACCACGTAAGAAACTCACGAAGGCCATTGCCAACGTTGGCAGAAAAATCAAGAACCGCATCCAGAAAAAACTGAATAAAAGGATCTTTTGTTTCGTCCAGGGAAAAACATCGGAGCAGCGCTTCGGCCAGTTCATATACCGGCAACCTGACGAGCATATCCGGATCAAAGCAGAATCCGTTGTTTTTAAGGATTCCAAAAAATGACTGAGGAACATAGTTATTTCCTTTAACGTTCCTGATCAGGCCAGCCTCCCATTCATTCCGTGCGAT
Source organism: Bacteroidales bacterium (assembly GCA_035342335.1). NCBI lineage: Bacteria > Pseudomonadati > Bacteroidota > Bacteroidia > Bacteroidales > Bacteroidales bacterium. The sequence goes on along the minus strand of DAOQWY010000003.1, from coordinate 178,413 downwards.
TCGGTCATTATCCGTCAGATAGCGAATGAGTGCCATTTCAAGCAAGGCGTCTGGGCGGTTAAGGAAGGTCATAACCGAAACAAGAAACACCACCTCCGGAGAATTTTTAAGAAGCAATGACTCCGATGAAATTACCTGGATGCCATTTTCAAGCAGATAGCGGGCCAGGGCGCTTGCACGATCGTTGGTCCGGCACAGGATCGCAATCTGGCTCAGTGAATAGTGATCAGCGGTCACCTCCCCGATGATTTCGTGTACACGCCTGAGGTTGTAGGGTGCGAAACCTTCCTCCGTTGTTTCCTGATCAAAAAAACCGATTTGGACATACCCCCCTTTATGGTGGGCGACCGGCTGCTGGATGACGTCTTTGTAGATCTCCATCAGGTTAGCCGGAAGTAAATTCCGGGTATACTGAAAGAAAGAATTGTTAAAACGAATGATCTCCTCGGCTGACCTGTAATTGATGGTCAGTGCATTTGGATGGTAATGACGTTCCAGGGTGCGTTCGCGTTCAGCCTCTGCAGTTGAGTCACGTCTCCGGTAGATCTTCGGTAAGCGGATGAACTGTTCCACTTCGCCATTTCTCCACCGGTAAATGGATTGCTTGGGATCCCCTACGATCATATTGAAATGATCGGATGCCAGGGAGTTGTCGACCAGCGGTAGCAGGTTGTGCCATTGCAGGACCGAGGTGTCCTGAAACTCATCAATGAGATAATGAAGGAATTTTTCACCCAGTCGTTCATAAATGAACGGGACCGGTTCTTTCATGACGATTGCGGCAATGCGCTTGTTAAATTCAGAAATATGGATGGAACCGGTCTGTTGCCGAAGTTCATTGATGATCTTTTCGATCTCATTGAGCAGGGCCAGTGGATAGAGATGCTGATACAACAGCCTGAAAAGGACAAATGATTGTTTGTGTTTGTCAGCAAAAGCCATCATCTCCCTATAATGGCCGAGCAGTTCGGATTGTATGGTCTGGATGGCTGTTCGTTCATAATCGGATGCATCCGAAGAGCACCATTTACCCTTTTCAATGGTCTCCAGTGCAAACTTTCCGGGAGTCAGATTCTCATAATTCTTCAGCGCGATGCGATGAACAAATCCATAAAAACCCCGATCCTTATAATAGAATGCACCTTGCGAAATTTCATTGGAAGCAATCAGCGACAGGATGGATCTTGCTTTTCCTGAAAGCGTTTCATCAAATTTCCGGATCTTCCCGCCAAGCCTGTTCCGGAGGTTGAAGAAATCTTCCAGTGACAGATTCCTCAAAAAACCCACTTGATCATATCCGTCTTCATTCATAAGGTTCTCCGAAAAACTTTGCAGATCGCCCTCTATTTGCCAATGATACTCCTCAGAGGCTTTAAATTCCGTATATCCCACCAGCATCCGCGTGATCCTGTCATCCGTACCTGCCTTGCTGACCAGCAGATCAACCGCTTTGGCAATCAACCTGTCGGTATCCAGTTCCACATCAAAGTCGACCGGCAATTGCATGTCGTACGCAAAGGTTCTCATGATCCGGTAAACAAAACTATCGATTGTGGAAACCGCAAAGTCGGAATAGTTGTGCAAAATAAGCGTGAGTGCCTTGCGGGATCGCTGCCTGATCAGCTCCGGAGATAAGGAGGTTTCCGAACATAATGTCGATAACAGTGCGTCCTTCTGATTTTCATTTGATTCGTCCGCCGTTTCTGCCAGGTGGGTAAGACTTCTGACAATCCTGGATTTCATTTCAGTGGCAGCCTTGTTTGTAAAGGTAATAGCCAGAATATGCCTGAAACCTGCCGGATCCCGCAGGACAATCTTCAGGTATTCCTTTACCAGTGTAAAGGTCTTGCCTGAACCTGCAGAGGAGCTGAATACTTCAAAACTCATGGACGGTAGATAAACTTTTTAATCACAGGCGGAAGATCGTTGACAACAAGGCAAATGAAGCAGACTCCGCTGTCAAGGCTCAAGCCTTCCAGTGAAATCGTTTCCCGGATATATCCGTATGAAGCCAGAGGCATTTCCTTCAGATACACCTCCCGGCCTCTGGAATCACAGATCCTGATGAGGGCCTGTCCGGGGGTAATGTTTTCCCATTCCAGGGTAACCACCTTACCGGCAGGATTGGGATAAATCCTTACCTGCTCGGGAATAACGGGTGGGCCAGGTACGGATGTGATTATCCTGGGAAAATCAATATAGGTTACAGTAAGCAGCGATCCTTCTTCATCGACCTGAAGAAGAGGTACGCCAAAATCATTGCCTATCCATTTATACTGGACATAATTCCGCGGGATCCGGTAGCCCGCATTCAAACTATCAATATAGACCGTATCCGTTTCATTGACTTCTGATTTCAGCCGCAGGACATCAAATGTTCCGAAAGGGGTTGCCAGTGTGCCCCAGCCATCCACAAAATTTCTCCTGTCCCTGTCAATTTTTAAATAATATAGGCCGGGGAATTCCGATTCGACACCAGCATGGCAGGAGTCCACATTCCCAAAACTCACCGGGAACGTATAGAGTACGTCCGGTTCGTCGTATTTGACGGGCAGGGGCAATCCGGGCAGGGTCAGTGCAACACCGGCTTCCTGAAATCGCTCATCGGATTCCTTGAAATAGGTGAACACATCCGTCACCGGGTAACCCGGAATGATATCCACACCCGGTTCAGGCCGGGCGATGGTGGCAACAGAAGCAGTGAATACGATCCGGTAAAGAAAGGGAGTTGAGCTGACGCTGACGAAGGTGTCAACCTGCTGAGCGACAGGAACAAGGGAAGAGAAATCCCAGTAATGGTTTTCACCTGTCAGTTTATGATCCACACTTCCGGTACTTAATGCGGAGCTCAGCCTGATGGTATCGCCCACGTTGGGCATATCATCCCTTGTCAAGGTGATCTGAGAAGTGACAATCTGTGTTGGCAACGACAGGAAAACAACTAAAAGAAGTGCGCATAGCTTATTGTTCACCAGTATCATTTTCATTGACAGGTTTATTTGTTTTACGTTTTCGATTAAAAATATCCTTTACTCTGTTGAAATCACTTCTGAAGGAGACACCCACGCCCTGGGTGTAGGGAGCGTTATCATTGAAAAGGTCGTATGTATTGGTTTTATTATAGGCTCTCACCCTGAAGCGGCCATCCCTGGTGATCCTGACTTCTACCAGGACGTCACCAACGATGCTACTGGTCTTTTCCGAATTCTTGTAAGTACCCACTCCAAAATTTCCATTCACGGTTACCCGGTCGTTGAAAAGCTGTGTTGACAGGGCCACCTCCAGCTGTTCAGGAGAAATGGCGTCACCTTTCTGATAATTGACTCCGATATCGAACTCATCGCTGATTTGAGAAAGCCAGCTGTTCAGTTGATTGGCCAGCAAGTCATATGAACTCAATCCCATGCTGCTTGCCACGCCTGTTCCTGTATTCAGGCTGAAGCTGTTCAGCACCAGAAGGGATATCATCTGCTGGTTCAGCTGGGCTTCATTGGTCGTGTCAATGGAATTGTAAACGAATGTCCTAATTGATTCTTCCTGAACATCAGGCATTTCCAGCCCAAAACGGATGGTTGGATTAAAAAGGTCACCGTTCAGGTTGATGACGCAGTCAACCGGGATTCGCTGGCTATACAGGGAAGAATCTGCCATGGAAGAGGACGCAGGCAGTGTGCTGAGGGAGGGTTTTACCTGGTAAACTGCTTTCAGGTTAATGTCTGCATCAAACATATCCCCTGTCCAGGAGATCGTACTGCCCGACCTGATATGAAAGGTCCTGCTGATCAGGTTCCGGAGCGTAAAGTAAAATGTACCGCCTTCCATCACGTACGTCCCACTGAGGCCCATATCTCCTGCAGGCGGCATGTTGAACCGCATGAGACCTTCTCCGTTCACCTTGATATTCCCCATCTGGTTTGGAAGAAAGATGTGAATGGTGGCATCATCGGTGACCTGTATCTCCATGTTCAGATCAAGACTGCCCTTTGGTTGCTGACGAATTTTTCCGGCCGGGAGAAGGGTATCTTCCTTATTCACAAAAACAATATACGGATTATCAGATACATCTGCTGTATAGCTGATGGGCAGGTACATGGCCGTACCGCGTTCTGTTAACGCACGTATATCAAATGCAAGATTGTTTCCCGGCCCTTTAATGGTCACCGTTCCGCTCGTAACACCTGTTCCATAAAAATAGGGGCTCTCCTGCGACGTCGTATTGATACCTAACAGATCCTTGGTCTGAATCGCCAGGTCCAACTTGAAATCCTTGAAAAAGCGGTGAAAGATCTTGCCATCCAACATACCTGTGTTTCCAAGGGTATCGTGGAAGTTCATCTGTTTGAACCCAATATGGTCTGGCTCAAAATAGACATTATCGGAGAAAATATATTTCGTATTCAGGAAATCCACACGGAGCTGTCCGCGCCTGACACTGACCTCACCGGTGAGTTTTGGATCGTTCTTATTCCCTTTGAAGTAAAGCTGGCCACTGGCGTAACCTCCAAAATCAGTAAAAATGCCCTCCAGGAACTGCCCGATAGGTTTGATCTTAAGGTTGTCCATTTTAAAGCTGAAATCAAAATTATCCGTTAGCGCCGAAGGTGCATAGGTGCCTGTAAGAGCGAGGACCCTCACAGAGGTATCGTTGCCCGCATAAATGATCTCTCCCAGCGTATTGATCTTATTGTTCGTGTTGTCCCATTCGGTTCGGAGGTTAAGATCACCAAGCAGTTCACTGTTAAAGGTGAAATCCCTGACCTGAAGGTCAGCTATCAGGGTTGGATTATTGAAAATATCAGCCAGTTCAGCATTGCCGAAGGCCATGCCACCAAAACTGAAATCCGGACTTTTCAAAACACTCCGCAGGTTGTCAAGGTTAAAAGGATTGAACGATATACTGAGTGCTTCACCGGGCAATGACGACAAGGCACCATCGATCCTTAACTGCTGCCCCTGTCCGGATAGGGTCAGGTTGTCAATTCTGACGTGGGAAGAATCGATCAGAAAGTAATTATTCCGGTCGATGTTCCAGGTTGAGCCATTAACCAGCAGTTTTGCATCGGAAATGGTGCCTTCCAGGCTTGGGTAACGATCGAGCCTGACCTGCAGGGCAAGGTTCCCGGCATTGGAATCAGTCTTCCTCCCGTCGTCCCACGAAAGCCCCAGAAAAAGGGTATCGTGGATGACATCCGTCCGTATCCGCAGGTTGTCAAAGCCAAAAGAACCGGCATCTGCATGAGCCAGTTTCCCCTGAAACATTCTCCCTGCTCCAATTTCACAGCTCAGTTTCGTAAAATCCGTACTGGCCTGAACATCAAGATCATCCAGATGGATGGTCTTGAAGGTGACATTGTCCGAGATTATATGTAATTGAATGTGAGTATGTTGAGAGTCAACAGAACCCGTAATTCCGGAATTGAGCGCAACAGCTAAGTCTGGCAGCAGCAATGCTGTTAAGGGAGCAGTATTTTTCAGGTCAATGTTGAACTGAAAATTTTGATTCTTCAGTATATTGGCAAGATGCAAAGAATCTTTGGTGAAGGCAGAAAATTGCGGATCAATGATGGAACTCAGCATCGGTAAAAATTGCTCAAAAAGGATGTCACCCCTCAGGTGTCCGTCGATATAATCGGATTCCAGATCAACGGACTTAATGGAAGTACCCTGTTGGGATGCAGTTAAACGAAGCCGGTCCATTTTAAAATTGTAATTACCTGTAATAAATGTTGTACTGTCAAGTATCAGCTGACCATACGTACTGTCGAGGCTTTTACCACCAAGCTGCAGGGTCATCCGTGTTGTCAGGATCCCGAGGGAATCAGAATCGATCAGGCCAAGATCATGCAGGCGGGCATTAGTGATCGCTGCAGAGAAATCAAACTGAGGGATCCTGCCTTTAAGGTCAATCAAACCCGAAAAGACAAGGTGAATCAATGGATCGTCAATATTGACCTTGCCGATGAACTTTTCATTGCTATAAAGTCCGTTCAGATAAATCGCCTGATAACGGTGATTGTTCAAATCGAGTGAGTCGATGGTGCCATCGATCTGGATGGTGGCGGTCTGCCGGGTGGTTCCGCTTCCCTGGATCTGGGCTCCCAGGGTGACTTTTCCAAGCTTATCCTGCAACTGGCTGATGGTTCCCAGATCAAACTGGTCGGCGAAGATCTTCCCCTTGTATTGAATATCTTTCCTTGATGGTGTGGCCTGAAGTTCAAGGTCCGTTGAAATCGCGCCCAGGTCGGTCCGGAAATCGGCAAACGACACAAAATCATTGATAAATCCTGTGAAGCGGCCTGTGACATGGATCGTCCCGAGCGGCTGCAGGTTCTCGGGCAGCAGGGTTGCAGGAGCGATGCCTTCAGCAAGCATTTGCTGGATGTCCTCTATGCAGGTGTTGAGATCTTTGATCTTCATATGCATATAGGTCTCCTGGATCTCCGGCAGACCGGTCATGGAGATGTCTCCGTAAAGGTTAGTCATACTGCCGTAAAAAAGATACAGATCCCTTATTTTTAAATTGCTGACCGGGCCTTTGATCTCCCCGCTCAGGTCAATTTTATGGGAAAGAGTGCCAAGGGATGGGACAAAAAAAGCAAGGTCCCCTGCAGCAAGCGAAGACGGCCGGATGGCCGACTCGATGGTAACATCATGGAGAAAGTCAGAAAAACCAGCGTAGTCATCAAAATGAAAAACCAGATCCATGTCAAGTTCCGAATCATTGGTTACCATATGCGTCTTAAGGGCTTGAATGCTTACCGGGCACACCTTCACCTGTGACTCAAATGTCGTAAGCCTCAGGCCGCAGTGCTCTTTAAACTCCAGTTTGCTGACCTGTGCAGATACAGTGTCTCCGTTCAGGTTGATGTTGCTGAAAAAGGCATTCAATGAGTCCAGGTCAAGGTTGTTGAAGTTTATGCCTGGCTTTACGGAATTTTGTCTGTTAAGGTCCTGCAGGACAAAATGACCGTTTATTACTTCGAGTCCCCCGCACAAGATCTGCCAGTGCGTTGCAGAGGCAGTAGTGTCACCGGAAGCAAAAGCTGACAGGAAACGGGTCAGGTTGAGCACACTGTCAGATTCGTACTTTCTAAGAATGAGCGTAAAATCCTCAGTGACAAGGCTGTTGATTTTCAATAGATGTTCCCTGAAACGGATACGGCCGATATCCGTTTTCAGTACCGCAACCTCCAATAGAAGGCTGTCGCGATGGTCCAGCATGCGTAGATTTTCAAGACTCAGTTCGCTCAGACGGTAAAATCTGAGCTTCTCGATCGTAACTTCGCAGTCGCTCTTTGCTGACAGATAGGACGCCACCTTCTGGGCAACATAGGTTTGGACAGGCCCGACCTGGAGAATACCTGAAATTAATACCGGAATGAGAAGCGCTACCAGTATCAGGTACAGTACGATCTTCAGTATCTTATTTTTGATAATTTTGTTCCTTATAAATTTTCCCTGATGCCCGGAAAAGCTATTTATGTCCTGGGAATTGAATCATCCTGTGATGATACGTCGGCTGCTGTAATCCGTAACGACGAACTCCTTTCCAACATTATTGCGAACCAGGATGTTCACAAAAAGTACGGAGGTGTCGTACCGGAACTGGCCTCGCGTTCACATCAGCAAAACATCATTCCCGTAATTCAGGCTGCGTTGGATACAGCAAATGTAAATAAAAATGAATTACAGGCAGTATCTTTCACAAGGGGTCCCGGATTACTGGGATCCTTGCTGGTTGGCTCCTCCTTCGCCAAGGCTCTTTCCCTGGGTCTATCCGTTCCGCTGATCGAGGTTGACCATCTGGAAGCGCACATTCTGGCCCATTTCATTCAGGAACCGGGTGCTTCCAAAGCGGTACCCGCCTTTCCTTTTCTTTGTCTCACCGTTTCAGGGGGGCATACACAAATCGTATTGATCCGTGACTATTTCGATATGGAAATCATTGGCAGGACGATGGATGATGCAGCAGGAGAAGCATTCGACAAAGCGGCAAAAATCATGGGACTTCCCTATCCGGGAGGACCCTGGATCGATCAGCATTCCAAAGGAGGTAACCCAACGGCTTACTGCTTTTCAAAGCCCAGGATCCCCGGCCTCGACTTCAGCTTCAGCGGACTTAAAACGTCGTTCCTTTATTTTCTCAGAGACCGTTTAAAAGAAGATCCAGAATTCATCAGCAAGAACATGGCTGATTTATGCGCTTCAATTCAGCAAAGCATAGTCGATATCCTTCTGAATAAACTGATACAGGCTTCTGAAAAAACCGGGATCAGCACCATTGCCATTGCAGGTGGTGTGGCGGCAAATTCCGCCCTGCGGGATGCGGTGCGCAATCAGGAGAACATTCGTAAATGGCAGGTATTTGTTCCCAAAATTGCCTTTACGACCGACAATGCTGCAATGGTGGCCATCTGCGGATATTACAAGTACCTTCGCAATCAAGTTGCAGGCTACGAAATCTCACCTTATTCCCGCAGTTCAAAATCCCGGGCAGATGATCAGGATTCAGCTCCATGACTCCACCTGGTGTTCTTTCCGGAGCAGGTCATTCACTGTTTTGACCGGATTGAACGTGATCAAAGGCACCTCAATGAAAACTGTGATCCAACCGGCCATGGCCCCGTTCCACAATCCCGGAAGTTCCATCGCCTTTAGCTCCCTGCCATCTTTCGATTTCCTGGATATAAATCCGGTGGACGAATCAACATACATCGTCAGATCGAATTTCTTCCCCTGGTGATCTCTGATACTGCAGACCAGGTCAACAGGATTGAAATGGGTAGCCTCGAGGAAGTGCCTTTTTTGTTCCGGATCTGCGTTGTTCACCTGGGATGATTCCACGATCTGGAGACTGATCCTTCCCTGACCATCCTTCACCCAGAAAGGCCCCCCGCCTGGTTCGCCAACATTTTTTACCATTCCGCAGACACGAATTGGCCTGTGAAGCAAATGGAACAACGCCAGTTGCTTCTTCTCCCAGTCCAAACCATCTAAAAACGAAGTATCCATAAACAGTTTATCTCGTGCAAACAATGCCATCTCGTTCATTTCCTGCTCGTCAGGTAAAGGTTCCTGTAACCTTTTCAGACAGGTGAAAACCTTCTGGCGAAGTGTCAGAAGATATCCTGCAAGGGCTTTTTTGAAGAGTGTGTTTTCAGGTTTCAGGTGGTCCGGAACGACATTATCAATGTTTTTGATGAAAATGACATCAGCTTCCAGATCATTCAGGTTTTCGATCAGTGCACCGTGACCGGCAGGTCTGAAAAGCAGTCTGCCATCAGAATTCCGGAAGGGTTCATTGTTCAGGTCCACCGCCAGGGTATCAGTGGAGGACTTTTGAACCGAAAAGTCCACCTGATAGGTAACCCCGTAACGTTTTCCATAGCCATCTATTTTGTGGCCGACAAGGTCACGGAACGCTTCCAGATGCTCCGGGGATACGGTGAAATGCAGGCGAACGTCCCCGGTAACATTCCTGCAATATGCCGCTCCTTCAACAAGATGTTCTTCCATAGCAGTCCGGATTTCGCCGGGATAACGGTGAAAGGAAAGCAATCCTTTCGGCAGTGCAGCATAGTTCATTCCGTCCCTGTCAAGGAGATGATGGATGATCTTCTGATAATCATTTTTTTTAAGTAAATTACGCAACTCCAGTCCTTGATTACGGAGTGTAGTCTGAAGTTCACCGGTAAAAGGGAACCTGTGCAAATCAGCAATGAACACCGCCACAGCCGGGTATTTCTTTTCAAGCGCTATAATGTCAGAAGGAAAGTCAGGTGACCGGTGGGCCGACTGGAACTCAAAAAGGTCTTTGAACATCCGGGTTGCGGCCCCCGATGCGGGAACAAATTTTATCATCTGGACGCTGTTTTGTTGTGCGTCGAATGCGTCGGCACTGGCTTTTACCTGTTGGTCATCTAACCTGACGATGCCATTGTCGATGGTAGCAGGCGCTACCAGAACGACAAAGGGAAATCCTTCTTTGAAACGGGCAAGTTGATTCCCGACGTTCTGCAGGCCAATCCCCTGTGAATTAAACTGTTCCAGATCAGTTGATGTAAACATGGATTTGAATTTGATCAGTCATTGAACAAAAATAACGATTGACGCCGTCCCTTTACCCCAACGTATAAAATATTTTGTACGAATCATTCCATCAAAAATTTTTATATATTTGCACCTCATTTTTGCCCAGGTGGTGGAACTGGTAGACACGCTACTTTGAGGGGGTAGTGACCGTAAGGTCGTGCAAGTTCGATTCTTGTCCTGGGCACCCCGGCCCAAGTGGCGGAATTGGTAGACGCGCTAGATTCAGGGTCTAGTGACCGTTCAGGTCGTGCAAGTTCGAGTCTTGTCTTGGGCACTTTCAGAAAGCTGGGATTCCATTTTATGGCCTGCATCTCTTCCTGAAGGTTTTTGGTTCTATCCGGATTTCCTTATCCTGGAAAGCAAATCAGCAATTTCTTCCTCCATTTGTTTTCTGACCTGTTGTTCCCCGATCAGATTCCGTTTCAGTGATTGGATCTCATTCCTTAAATCTGTGATCTCCCGCTCAGGTTTGTCCCCTTTCCCTCCAGCACAATCAGAACGTTCTTCGTTCACGGGAGTTGAACTCCTTCTATGACTTTCACCCGCCAGATCGCGCTGAGCATCCTTTATCTGTTGATCCAACTGTGCAACCATCCGGCGCAGTGACCTGTTTTTTCCACAATGGATCAGTAACAGGATGAACAGGGCGATCATTAAAATGATCAGCAATCCAACTATAAATTCAAGCAACCGGGTAAAATAGTCCATTTCGGTCAACCGGGTCTTCACCAGGTCAAAATCCTGAGTCGTTCGCTGGATTTCATCCCTGAATCCTTGATTCTGAACCAAAAGTGAATCAATGGTTTGCTCATAAAAAATATGTGTAGAATCAATAGATTGATTATCAATAGAATAAATATTATTAATTAAATAAAAGATTAAATATAATATAAAAATAATTTTAAAAAAAATATAACTAATATTTTTATTTTTTATGGACATTGATATTGATGATTATGAAAAAATGTTACTGTGCCATTTCATTGCAACACCCAAAATTATAGGAATTTTCCGCTCATGAAGTGAATATTGTAAATTTGTGGGGTAAAGATGAAGAATGAAGGATGAAGGATGAAGAATAATTTTTTTATTTGGGGAATCATTTTACTGTGGCAGGTGAACAGTCATACTGCTCTTGGTCAGGAAAAATACCATATTGCATTTTCGGTAAAGAATCTGCCTGACAGCGTTTGTTATCTGGTCAGGTACACTGGCGACAAAACCTATCTTGTGGATACGGCCCTGGTAAAAGAGCATGCATTCGCATTTGAGGGGGACGCGGATCTGGAAAGGGGAATGTATATGCTCGCCGGGCAGGCAAAAAACAAGTACATTGATTTCATTGTCAATGATGCCAGCAGGTTTCGTATCGAAACCGACACCGTGGACTGGATCGGAAACATCCGTGTCAGGGGATCGGAAGAGAATCAATTGTTCTTCGACTACATCTCCTATCTCCAAAATAAAAGAAAACTGGTCGACTCACTGAACCGCTTACATTCTGCCGATTCAATGAATGATCCGATGAAAACTACCGTTGAGGCGCAAATCAAATCCATCGACAGCGAGGTGTATCGTTATCAAAAAGAGCTGGTTGACCTGCACAGGGGTACCTTTTTTGCGGCTTTCCTTCTGGCATCGCTGGAACCTGATGAACTGAATGCATTGAAGCAGAACCCCCTGTCCGCCGAAAAAGAAAAATTGTTCCGGGACTATAAGGACCATTACTGGGATCATTTTAACCTTACGGATGAACGACTGCTGCATTCGCCGTTATTCCATCCCCGGATGGAACGTTACATGGATGATCTGGTCTTTCCTGCTCCGGACTCGATAGCGCAGGAGATTGATTCAATTTTGTCACGGACCAGCACGAACAAGGCTGTTTATGAATACCTGATCTGGTACTTCACGCTCAAATACGAACGTTCAAAGATCATGGGCCACGATGCCGTCTTCGTCCACATGGCCAATCGCTATTTCAAGACCGGGAAGGCAGACTTCATGAATGAGACCGTCAGGCAAAACATCATCAAACGTTCCAACATATTGGAGCCATTGCTGATTGGCAAAGCCGCTCCGCTGATGATCCTCCTTGACACCAGTGACATTCCCGTATCACTTTACCAGATCGGGAAAGCCTACACCATCATTTATTTCTGGGACTCAGATTGCAGTTTTTGCCGTAAGGAAACACCCCGTCTGAAACAGTTTTATGATGAAAAGAAGGACTCCCTCGATCTGGAGGTGTATGCCGTTTGTATCGATACATCGTTGGTTGAATGGAAAAAATACATCATTGAGCATGAGTTGGAATGGGTCAACGTCAACGGCTACCTTAGTCTCACACCTGATTTTCATGATCTTTATGATGTTCACAGTTCACCTGTGATGTATTTATTGGACAGGGAAAAAAATATCATTGCCAAACATATTCTTACGGAACAGATCATTGAGCTTCTGGGCCGGAAACAATAAGAATGGAAAACCGGATAAAAACAAACCTATGAAGAAGAGCCTGTCCTATTTACTTTTATTTTTTTATCTTACTAATTCGCAGATGGTTTATGCCCAAAAGGGATGGCAAAAGCTGTCGACACAGGTTGTTGTAGATCTCAATGATGTTTTTTTCATTAATGTTATGGAGGGATGGATCGTTGGCCGGTCGGGCACGATTCTGCACACAGCGGATGGAGGCATTCACTGGGAAGTTCAACCGACAACCACCTCCAGCTTTCTGCAGAGTGTCTGGTTTCAGAATGATTCGTCAGGATGGATTGTTGGCAGCGCCGGGATCATGCTTGCAACATCCGACAAGGGAGAAAACTGGTCACTGCCCGCTTCCCCATACACGATGGATTATGCCGACATTGTGTTCAGTGATGCCGAGAATGGATGGATTGTCGGAAACGAGGGGATCATCCTGCATACATCGAATGGAGGGCAAAAATGGCAGTACCAGTATGCGGGCGTGCAGGAATCGATCCTTTCGGTTTCCTTTTCCGATGCGAACAATGGATGGTTAGCCGGGACGTACGCAAGCGGGTGGTTATCGCACACGACCAATGGCGGTACGGACTGGGCGGACTATACACAACCCATTGAGGATCTGACCTATGATGTTTTCTTTATCAATCCGTACAGGGGATGGGTTGGAGGTGAGGGAAAGCTGCTTTTTACGGATGACGTTGGCGAAACCTGGGAGGTCCGTCCCCTCCCCGTGGGTACCGGTCCGGTAGTGGATATTGTCTTTGTGAATGATACCCTGGGATGGGTCATCACCGAAAAGAACCTCTTTGCCACAACCGACGCGGGTCTTACATGGGCTTTGCAATTACAACTTGACGATTATAACTATTTTAAGGCCATTTACTTCGCTGATCCGCAGCATGGCTGGATCGTTGGCAGAAAGGGACTGGTTTATGCTACAACAGATGGCGGAGGGATGGGCATCAGCGAAATGGATGTTTCCGATCAGTTGCTTCTATATCCAAATCCATCGGATGGAAGCTTTACGCTGAAGTTACGGGAAAATCTAACCAAAGGTGAACCTTTTCTGATCGAAATTTTCAGCCTTTCCGGTCATCTTGTTTTCAGGGACAGCAATCCCCTGCAGGAAGATTATCAAATCAACCTGGGAGGGAGTTCCGGCGCAGCTGTTCTGAGGATCTCCCAGGGCCGGATGACAGGAAGCCGACGGATTATTTTTCCTTAAATAGTTGAAGCTCTGGCCGCTTCGACAACAGCCTTGAATGCATCAGGATGGTTCATGGCCAGGTCGGCCAGCACCTTTCTGTTCAGCTGGATCTTTTTTTCATTGAGCAGTCCCATCAACGCTGAATAGGATAAGCCATGTTCCCTGGCTCCTGCGTTGATGCGAATGATCCATAATCCCCTGAAGCTTCTTTTTTTGTTTCTCCTGTCGCGATAAGCATACGCCAGGCTTTTGTCGTGGGCATTCTTTGCGACGGTAAGGACGTTCTTTCTTCTGCCGAACTGACCTTTAACGCGGGAAAAAACTTTCTTTTTTCTTTGATGTGATGCTACAGAATTGACTGATCGTGGCATGATGATTTTGATTTATTGCTTCAGCGTTCCGTATTTCAGGACCCTTGTAGGCTGAGAGCAAGTGAAACATGATTAAATTAGCTGGCAAGCATTTGTTTTACAGTGCTCACATCCGCTTTATCCACCAGCGCGGCATATCCCAGGTTACGTTTCCTTTTGGTGGTTTTTTTGGTCAAAATGTGACTTTTGTATGCATGCTTCCTTTTAATTTTGCCGGTACCCGTTAAGGAAAAACGTTTTTTGGCTCCGGACTTGCTTTTCATCTTTGGCATTTCCAATGATTTTATGGTAACGTTATTTTCTCGGTGCTATGATCATGATCATCCTTTTACCTTCCAGCAGCGGCAGTTTTTCAACCTTCCCGTATTCAGTCAGTTCATCGGCAAACCGAAGCATAATAAGCTCTCCCTGGTCTTTATAGACAATCGATCTGCCCCTGAAGAACACATCCACTTTTACTTTAGCCCCTTCCTGGAGGAATTTGATTGCATGCTTGAGCTTGAAGTTAAAATCGTGATCGTCTGTGTTAGGACCCAGCCGTATCTCCTTCACAACCACTTTCGCGCTCTTGGCTTTGATTTCCTTTTGTTTCTTCTTTAATTCATAGAGGAACTTTTTATAATCAATCACCTTACAAACGGGTGGATTGGCAGTGGGAGAAATCTCCACCAGATCAAGACCGAGGTTATAAGCGATCTCGAGTGCTTCCCTGATCCCATAAATTCCTTGCTGGATATTTTCACCTACCACCCGCACCACGGGTGAAGTTATGCGTTCATTGATCCGATGTTTGTCTTCCTTCGGTTTTCTTGCCGGATTGTATCTTCTTCCGGCATCATACATTTGTGCAGCTATGAGTCTTCCTCCTATGTTTAGTTAGTACTGGGGAAAAGGGTTATACTCCTTCCCTGATGTCAATTGTCAAGAAGGTGTTGAATTTCATTCTTGATCAGGTCAGCAAACTGACTGACAGTAAACGTGCCAAGGTCGCCTTCTCCCTGTTTACGAACGGCAAGTAACTCCTGTTCCGCTTCTTTCTCGCCCACGACAATCATATAGGGAATCTTCGCCAGTTCAGCATCACGGATCTTCTTGCCTATCTTTTCGTTCCTTTCGTCAATGCGGCCGCGAATTTCGTAATTATTCAGCAATTTTAAAACTTTTTTTGAATAATCCTGGTATTTTTCACTGATAGGCAATATAATAGCCTGATCCGGCGCAAGCCAGATCGGAAATTTCCCGGCCGTATGCTCAATCAGGACGGCTACGAATCGCTCCATGGAGCCAAAGGGTGCACGGTGGATCATGATGGGGCGGTGACGCTGGTTGTCATTCCCGATGTATTCCAGTTCAAACCTGTCGGGCAGGTTATAATCAACCTGGATCGTTCCCAACTGCCATTTCCTTCCCAGGGCATCCTTCACCATGAAATCCATCTTGGGTCCGTAAAAAGCTGCCTCACCATAAACTACGACCGTATTGGGCAGCCCCTTTTCAACAGCCACTTCCTGGATTGCCCTTTCAGCTTTTTCCCAGTTCTCATCCGTACCAATGTATTTTTCCTTGTTCTTCTGGTCACGCAAAGATATCTGCGTGATGTATTCCTTAAAGTCAAGCGCTTTAAAGATTTTCATTACGATGTCGATGACTCCGATGAATTCTTCCTTCAGTTGATCGGGCGTACAGAAGATATGGGCATCATCCTGGGTGAATCCCCGTACCCGGGTCAGCCCATGCAGTTCACCGTGCTGTTCGTAACGGTACACCGTCCCAAATTCCGCCATCCGCAAGGGTAAATCTTTATAGGATTTGGGCTTGTCGCGGTAAATCTCGCAATGATGCGGACAATTCATCGGTTTAAGGAAAAACTGCTCTCCTTCTTCCGGTGTTGAAATGGGCTGGAAAGAGTCTTTGCCATATTTGTCGAAATGGCCTGACATCTTGTAAAGGTTCACATTTCCGATATGCGGGGTGAGTACCTGGACGTATCCAGCTTCCTTTTGGAGTTTTTTCAGGAAGGATTCGAGGCGTTCCCTGAGTTGGGCGCCCCGTGGCAGCCAAAGGGGCAAACCGGCTCCCACTGCCTCTGAAAACGTGAACAGTTCCATTTCACGACCAATACGGCGGTGGTCCCTTTTTTTGGCTTCTTCGATCATGGCCAGATAGTCATCCAGCTCTTTCTGTTTGGGAAAAGTGATCCCATAGATCCGCGTCAGTTGCTTGCGTTTGACATCTCCCCTCCAGTATGCGCCTGCAATGCTGAGAAGTTTGATCGCTTTGATCGGTGAAGTATCCGGTAAATGGGGCCCCCTGCATAAATCAACAAAATTGCCGGATGAGTAAAATGTGATCTGTGCGTCCTGAAGGTCCTGAATCAACTCCAGCTTGTATGGATCATCCTTGGCCGTAAAATACGCCAGGGCTTCCTCCTTTGAAACTTCCTTCCTGACAAATACCTGTTTTTCACGGGCAAGCGCAAGCATCTTTTCCTCAATCTTCCTGAAATCGTTTTCAGAAATTGCGTAGTCACAAAAATCAATGTCGTAATAGAATCCATTTTCGATGTCAGGGCCGATCCCGAATTTCACACCGGGGTAGAGGCTCTCGATCGCTTCGGCCATCAGGTGTGCGGAAGAATGCCACATGGTTGCCTTACCCTCATCGTCATTCCAGGTAAGAAGCTGGATATGTGCATCACAGGTTATGGGTCGTGTGGCATCGATGACCTCACCATTCACGTTCACCGACAGTACATTTCTTGCAAGCCCTTCACTGATCCCCCGGGCAATCTCCAGGCCGGTAATGCCAGCCGGGAAAGATCCTACAGACTGATCAGGGAATGTTATTTTGATTGAATTGTCCATTTCATGAAAAATTGGGTGCAAAGATATAACATTTCCGCAAATTAATTACCCGCTCCGGGATTCATCAGGCCTCATCCAGCATCTTTGTCCATTCCCTTTTGGGGCGCTTCTTCCATTCACCCCTGTGATACACATAGCTGGCAATCAGGGGAAGTACCGTCGTTGCCTCAGCATAGACCATTTGTTCATAAACTGTTTCCACCTTACCCCAGGAGGAAGCTTCCTTCAACGTAGAGCTGGAACAGGCACCGTCACGTGCGTCTGCTACGGTGATCTGAATGGCATATTGATGCATGGGCACATCCTTTCCCAGCACTTCAGCGCACACGACCGTGTCCTGTGCAAAATTCTTGGGTACGCCGCCGCCAATCATCAGGAGGCCGCTGTTTTCGGCATTCAGCTTTATCTTCGTCAATTCCAGGAAATCCTTCACCGAATCAATGGAAACATGTTTTCCGGGGTGATCCCATTGATGCAGGGCCAGCCCGAATCCGGCGCTGCTGTCGCTGAATGCAGGGCAAAAGATCGGGACGTTGTTTTCAAACGCAACCTGCACCAGTGAATCCTTTTTCACGGAATGTTCGGTCAGGTAGCGGCCCATCTCACGGATGAATTCCCGTGAAGAATACGGACGGGGAGGCAGTGCGTCAGCGATCTTTTTGATCGTCGTATCGCACACCTGAAGCTCCTCTTCATCAATGAAGGTGTCATAGATGCGGTCGATGTAAAGCTCCCTGAGATGGTGGTCATTGATGAACGGGGTTCCCCTGTAATGCTTGAAACCAAGCGCCTCAAAAAAGTCCATATCCACAATCGACGCTCCTGTCGCCACAATGCAATCGATCATATTGTGTTTCACCATATCAACGTACACCTGCATGCATCCCCCTGCACTGGTGCTGCCGGCCAGGGTCAGCCATGCCGAACAGGTTTTGTCGGCAAGCATACGGTTGAAAATGAACGCTGCATTGGCCGTATCCCTCGACGAAAATGACATCCTGGACATGGCTTCAATGATGGGTGTGGAGTCAAACGATTTGAAATCGATGTGTTCAATAGTCTCTTTTAACAGTTCTTTTTTCTTCATTTCAGTATCAATTGATTTAATCTGTCAAACAATATTTATAGCTCAGAAGTTTATAGACAAGTTTAGCTGCCAGAAAATCCGGCGCCTTATTGTTTTCGGCAGGGCAGAGTTCAACAACGTCAAAACCGACGATATGGTTTCGTTCAGCCACCCTCTTTAGAAGGTTCAGGACCGGATACCATAGCAGTCCTCCTGGTTCAGGAGTACCGGTGGAGGGCATGATGGAAGGATCAAAAACATCAAGGTCGATGGTAATGTAAACGTTTCTGGTGAGGCGTGAAACTACCTGTTCGATCCAGTCGGTTCCCGATTGAATGTGCTCTGCAAGAAACAGGTTATCTTTAACAAGAAAAGGTACTTCACTGATGTCCATGCTTCGGATGCCAACCTGAATGACCGGGCACAGTTCCCTGACGCGCGAAATTACGCAGGCGTGGTTGTAAATGCTGTCCTGGTAATCAGGCCGCAGATCCGTATGAGCATCCAGCTGAAGGACACAGAGTTCGTTGAAATTCTCGGCAAAGGCGATCACCGAACCAATCGTTACCGAATGCTCGCCTCCCAGCAGCACCACGAATTTATCATCCCTGATGTAATGTTTGACTTTCTGGTAAACTACATTCACCATTTTTTTGGGATCCTCGGCCGTATCAATGGACCGTGCCTGAAAAATACCCTTTTCAAACACCTGGCTGTCAGTCTCGATGTCATAAAGCTCCATATTGCACGATGCTTCGAAGATGGCGGCAGGTCCTTTGTCAGCACCCTTCATCCACGTACTTGTCCCGTCAAAGGGAACCGGCAGCACCACGATCCGTGCTTGCTCGTATGAGGCGTATTCATCAGGAATGTCAGCAAAATTCATTGTCAGGAATTAAATGTAACCTCAAAATCAAGTTCAGTTCAAATATATCAGTTATTTTACAACGGCAAAAGAAAAATCCCCGTTCATTGTCATTGATTCGTCAGGATGCGAAACTCCGTCCGCCTGTTCAAACGGCGTCCCTCCTCCGTCTCATTGGAGGCAACCGGGATGGAATAGCCATAGCCATTGTATTGCAGACGGGAGGCATGGATTCCATTTTCAACCAGGTACTGGTAAACCGAAAGTGCTCTCATCAATGACAGCCGTGCATTGTATTCTTCCGTACCTACCAGGTCAGTATGCCCCCGGATTTCAATCTGTACGCCTGGATTTTCGTTCAGGAAGAGCATCAAGGTATTCAACTCGGCCAGTGACTCTTTTTCAAGAAGGTACTGACCGGTTTGAAAAAAGATATTCTTCATCACGATCACCTGATCAGGCTTGATGGGTTTCAGGGCTATGTCAATCAGTAATGGATCGCCGAAGGTCTTTACGCCGCGCAGCGCAATATGCTCGGAATGAAATGCGTACCCCTTTGCGGTCACATTCAGTGCATAATCCTTATCCGTGGGCAGCGAAAGCAAAAAAGATCCCGTTAGTTCGTCTGAAAATGATTCGATGACCGTCAGCCCGGTCTCCAGGTCCATCAGGTTGAACCCTGACCCGACAGGTTCCAGGGTTTCAGCATCAAGAACCTTTCCTTTCATATAGGTCACCTGCAGGGGTCTGACCTCGGGATAGAGATCGAATTTATAAATATCCATCCCTCCCAGTCCTCCGGCTTTAGCCGATGAAACATAAGCTGTAGTGCCGGAGGCATCCACGATCAGGTTCACTTCATCCGCCAGCGTATTGATCGGAAATCCAAGGTTTTTTGGTTCGGTCCACTGCCCAGGTGAGTCCTTCCGGCATAAAAACAAATCATACCCTCCCATTCCGACATGGCCTCTGGATGAAAAATAAAGGGTCCGGTTATCGGGATGAATGAACGGTGCCATTTCATCCTCCGTCGTATTAACCGTTTCTCCAAGGTTTACAGGCTTACTCCATTGTGAATCAGGAAGATAAATAGAATACCACACATCCGATCCCCCGAGCCCACCAGGCCGGTTGCTCACGAAAAAAAGGGTCCGGCCGTCGGAACCCAGACAGGGCTGGGTTTCCCAGTAGGCTGAATTGATGACAGGTCCAAGATTTCGTGGCTCACCCCAGCGATTGTCTTTACGGAAAGAAATGTAAAGATCACAGCTCCCATAACCGTCCGGCTGGTTGCAGGCGGAAAAAAGCAGGTACCGGCCGTCGGGTGAAATGAACAGGGCACCTTCATTGTCAGGTGTGTTCATGGGCGGACCCAGCGGTTCCCTTTTCCCCCAGCCTTCTTCTCCCCCGTGTGAAAGATAGAAATCTTCCTCTTTGATCCCTTTTTTCTCTCCGTCTCCGGTCCGGGAGCCCACTGTCAGATATAATTCACTGTTGTCCAGTGTGATCGCATTGATGTATTCATCAGAGGAAGAATTGACACCTGATCCAAGATTCACAGGACTAAAAGGCACGGGGTGAAGTATGCCCTGAATGGCAAAATTGCTCCGCTCCAGCAGGTTTTCCGCCAGGAGCCTTTTCTCCGCGGTAATGCCTTCCTGATCGAGAAAGATTTCCAAATCAATTTTTGCCTCTGAATAAAGTCCTTCCTTCAGTTCAGCCTTTGCGGCCATCAACCTGGCATCGGGGTAGCAGCCGGGATCCAGTTCAGAAGCTTTTTTGTAAAAAAAAGCCGACTGCAGGGATTCGTCCAGTTCTGAATAAAGATCTCCCAGCATCAGGTATCCTTCGGTGAAATGATCATCCAGTTCAACAGCTCGTTGTGCATACGAAATAGCTTTAGGAAAATCCCCTGCCTTGAAATAGTTTTCAGCCTTATAGAAGGCTTTCTTTGCCTTTTTAAAGGAAGTGCCTGAAGGTTGTTGGCCATCCACACTGAAAACCAGAAGTAAACAGGTCAGCAGGACCAAATACCGGGCTGGTAAACGGAAACGATTATTTAAACCAGCCAGCATCACGGGATACCCATATATTTATGACTCTGCAGGGAAATACGCCAGCGGGGATTTTCCAGGATATAATTGATCACCAGGGGCATCATGGTCTCCCGCCTGCTCCATTCGGGCTGCAACAGAAGGTGGCAGTCAGGGTTCACCTTTTTTGAAAGTTGCTCTGCCCATTCTAAATCATCCACCTCAAAGACAATCATTTTCAGTTCGTTGGCCCACGAAAAAAATGAATCTTCGGGCTCTTTTTTCCTCTTGGGTGATAAGCAGATCCAATCCCAGTTGCCTGTCAGCGGATAGGTTCCGGAAGTCTCCAGGTAGGTTTTGATACCGAATTTCTTCAGTTCGCTGCAAAGATAATTCAGATTGTACATCAGGGGTTCCCCTCCCGTTACGACAACGGCCTTTGCCCTGCAGCCTGACGCATTCTGAATGATCTGATCAGCGGGCGTCAGCGGGTGCAGGGCCGGATTCCAGGATTCCTTCACATCACACCAGCAGCATCCGACATCACAGCCTCCGATGCGGATGAAATAGGCTGCTTTACCGGTATGGATCCCCTCCCCCTGCAGCGTATAGAATTCTTCCATCAGCGGTAGCAGGAGCCCCTGTCGGAGTTGTTCGTGTTGGTGAGGAGTCAAGGGTAGATCTCTTTGTTAAATGCCTTAAGCGTATTATTGAGCAATGCAACGATGGTCATCGGTCCCACACCCCCAGGTACCGGGGTTATGTATTCCGATTTTTTGGAGACCTGATCGAAATCCACATCCCCGGTCAGATGGTGACCGGTTGCTTTGGAAGGATCCTGAATGCGGTGCATTCCAACGTCGATGACCACCGCACCTGGTTTGACCATATCACCTTTCACAAAATGGGGCTGGCCGATTGCAGCGATCAGAATGTCAGCCTGCCGGCACAATTCCTCCAGATGGCGTGTTTTGCTGTGACAGAGGGTCACCGTACAATTTCCCGGGTAACATTTACGGGAAAGTAAAATGCTTACCGGAGTACCGACGATGTTGCTTCTGCCCAGAACGACACAGTGTTTCCCTTCGGTTTCGATGTGATAGTATTCCAGCAGTTTGATGATCCCGTAAGGTGTTGCAGGCAGGTAAGCAGGCATGCCCTGGACCATCCTGCCGATGTTCAACGGGTGAAAGCCGTCAACATCCTTTGCAGGATCAATTGCCTGGATGATTTTTGGCGAAGAGATATGATCAGGCAAGGGAAGCTGTACGATCAGCCCGTGGATGTCCTCATCCCTATTGATAAAATCAATGACCTTCAGCAGCTCTTTCTCCGAAAGGCCGGAGGGATATTTGTAAACGGATGATGTTATTCCGACTTCCTGACAGGCTTTTTCCTTGTTTTTAACATACGTCTCACTGGCGGGATCTTCTCCGACAAGGACAGCGGCAAGATGCGGGGAAATGCCAAAATCATCTATGGAACGAGCCACATCACGGGCAATCCCGGCACGGATCTCCGAGGCAACCTGTTTACCATTCATTAGCTCCATCGGTCAGTAAATTAAATCATTTTTAAGCAGACCCAGGGCATTACATTCTTCTCATGTTCCTGGTAGTGCGGACCAGTTGCATCATGTTTTTCCCTTTGCTTTCCGTCATTTTACGCATCATTTTGCGTGTGTCTTCAAACTGTTTGATCAGGCGGTTCACCTCCTGAATGGAGGTACCGCTCCCCTGGGAGATGCGTTTGCGCCTGCTGCCGTTCAGCAGGGCCGGATCAATGCGTTCATCCGGTGTCATGGAATAAATGATGGCCTCGATGCTTTTGAAGGCATTATCATCCAGGTCAACATCTTTCAGCGCTTTTCCCACACCGGGGATCATGCTCATCAGGTCCTTGACATTCCCCATCTTCTTGATCTGTTTTACCTGGGCAAGGAAATCGTTGAAATCGAACTGGTTCCTGGCTATTTTTTTTTGCAGTTTCCGGGCTTCTTCCTCATCAAACTGCTCCTGTGCTTTTTCCACCAGAGAAACAATGTCACCCATTCCCAGGATCCTGTCGGCCATGCGGTTGGGATAGAACAGGTCGATCGCTTCCATTTTCTCACCGATCCCGACAAACTTGATCGGTTTGTCGACGACAGCCTTGATCGTGAGGGCTGCGCCTCCCCGGGTGTCACCGTCCAGCTTGGTCAGGACCACCCCGTCATAATCCAGGCGGTCGTTAAAAGCTTTGGCAGTGTTCACGGCATCCTGCCCAGTCATGGCATCCACCACGAACAAAGTTTCCTGCGGATCAACCGCATCCTTGATGGCTGCGATCTCCTTCATCATTTCCTCGTCAAGCGTAAGCCGTCCTGCCGTATCAATGATGACGGTGTTATATCCTTTCTCGCGGGCAAAGGAAATGGAACGCCTGGCAATCTTAACAGGTTCTTTGCTATCCTCCTCGGTGTAAATATCCACATTGACCTGACTGCCAAGGACCTTGAGCTGCTCGATGGCGGCCGGACGATAGACATCACACGCCACCAGCAGGGGTCTTCTTCCTCTTTTCGTCTTCAGGTAATTGGCAAGTTTTGCGCTGAAGGTCGTTTTTCCCGAACCGTTCAAACCGGCAATCAGTATCACGCAGGGAGTTCCTCTCAGCTCGATGTCCGCCTTCTCAGTACCCATGAGACGTACCAGCTCATCGTGCACGATCTTGATCATGAGCTGACCCGGAGATACCGCGGTCAGGATCTTCTGCCCCATGGCGCTCTCTTTCACCTGGTCGGTGAACTGTTTGGCGATTTTAAAGCTCACATCGGCATCCAGCAAGGCCTTCCTGACATCCTTAAGCGTCTCGGCTACATTGATCTCCGTAATATATCCCTGTCCCTTGAGGATCCTGAAAGCCCTGTCAAGGCGGTCGCTTAAACTCTCAAACATTCTTGCGTTGTTTCTGTACTATTTTCAGGGGGCAAAATTAATACTTTCTAACGTACTAAAATCGACATTTTAGTATATTTGGCAGTCAATCGAAAACCAGTTTCATCATGGGTAAAAATTCATCAAAATTAAGCAGGAGGGGTTTCTTTAACCTGGCTGCAGCCGGGGGGCTGGGTGCAGCATTGACCCCATTGATCTCAAAAAAGGGATGGTCGCAGGATCCCCAGCCAAAGGTCAAACCTGCAACCAATGTGAAGGATGCCCTGACCTATGATAGGACACCGGATTCAATGCCCGGCAAATATCCTGGAAAGGTCGTCCAGGTGTACCACGAAAATTGTATGGCTGAAAATGAACCTGACCAGCAGGCCGTCGATCGAATGCTTGAAACAGCCATGCTCGAGCTCACTGGTCTCACTACCCTCCGGGATGCCTGGCTTCATTTTGTTTCGCCCCAGGACAGGATCGGCCTTAAAGTGAATCCTGTCGCTGGTAAGCTTCTCTCAACCAGCCATCAGATCGTCAGGGCTGTGATCGCTCAACTGGAAGGTGCAGGCATTCCAAGAGAACAGATCGTGCTCTGGGACAGACGCGAATTTGAGCTGCACGAGGCAGGTTTCACCGCGGAAAACTATCCGGGTATCCGAATCACCGGTACCGAACAGCAGGATGCTGCCGGATCATTTTACGATGCTGATGGTGTACTCTACGGAGAAAAAATGATCGACAAGGACTGGTATTACTGGGCGGAGGTGGAGGAAGAGTATGATGCCTACACCATTCCCTATATGGTGAACAGCGGCAAGTATTCCTACTTCAGCAAGATCTGCACCCAGCAGCTCGACAAGATCATCAACATCCCCATCTTAAAGAATGCAGGTGCATCGGTAACGTTGTGCCTGAAGAACCTGGCTTACGGATGCATTTCCAATACAGGACGCCTGCACAAAGACCTGTGGAGCGAGACCTGCGCCCAGGTATGCGCCTTTCCGCCCATCAGGGACAAGGTGGTGCTGAACATAGCCGATGGGATCCGGGGTTGCTTCAACGGAGGTCCGGGCGCCAATCCGCAGTTCATCACTGATTACAAGACATTGCTGGTAGGGACCGACCCGGTTGCTGTTGACCGGATCGGCTATGAGGTCGTTCTCAAAAAGAGGATCGATGAGGGAATACAGTCAGAAGATCAGCCCCGGGCAAGGCAATTCATGAACATGGCACAGGACCTGGGATTGGGGATTGCCGATCTGGATAGGATCGGGGTGAAGATCATCCAGATGGTGTGAAAAATAATTGAGAGAATGATAAGGGGTGGTTTGCTTTTGCCGCTATTCTTATTCGCTGGTTCACTGACCATCGGACAGGAGAATTTATTTCCACTGGAAAGCGATCCGGGGAATGGAAGGGAAGTGATCAAGACCCGTATCTTTGAGGGCTCAGGCTTGTGGGGATATATCGATGGCGGTGCGGATATTTACATGGAATATGGGTTTGAACGTGTTTATGTTCAGGATATCCTTCTGGATGGTCATCCTTTCACGGCAGAAGCCTATTGGATGGAGGACAGCAGGGCAGCGTTCGGGATTTTTTCCGTCAACCGGTATCGTTGCACCTTAAATGATTCACTGGCGATCCCGCACTGTATCTCTCCGTACCAGGTTCTGGCCGTCCTGGGAAAATATTACCTGGTCCTCTCCGACCAGGAGGGCAGCGAAGCCTTTGCACAGATTGCCACTAAACAGCTGCAGTCCCTTCAGCACAGATATCTATCAGATTCAATTCCTTTACCCGAATTCTTCACCGGTCAAGAGGTCCGTAACCGGGTGAAATACCTGGAAGGGCCTCTTGGGATCCTGAATGGTTATCCCGCCCTTTCCGGTCTTTTTGAGCCTTTCCAGGCGTTTAGCCTGTTTCTTTTGCCTCTGGAAGGGCAGCACGGGCCATCGGTGTTGGCCAGGGTTGATTTCAAGGATCCGGTGAGTCAAAATGTGCTGGGGAAAAACCTTGTACAATGGGAGGAAGAAGGAGAACACAAAATGATGCTTCAAAAGAGGCTTGATCCATTCAGCCTGCTGTTTATGATGGGGAACAAAGCTGACTCGGTTATGCTTCTGCCCGATCTCCGGCACTTCGAATGGGATTAGGCATTCATTAATTAAATTTTTATAACTTTGGTTTGTATCTATCAACGTATTGAAAACTGACATCATTTTCATCATAAACAATACAACGATCCTCTGGATATCCTTAAACATCGACCAGTCAAACCTAAACTAACGCATTATGAAGAACTATCTACCAAGAAAACAAGCATTTAGCCGGGTTAAAAGCATCCTGATGCTTTTGCTGGCTGTTGCCTGTACGGCTGTTTTCGGGCAGGAAAGGACCATCAGCGGCACCGTCACCGACCTGGAAACGAATGAGACCCTACCGGGAGCCACGGTTCTGATCAAGGGCACATCCAAGGGTACGGCTACGGATCTGGATGGCAGGTTCAGCCTGGGTGTCACTCCCGACGAGACCACGATGATTGTTAGCTTTGTGGGATTTGAGTCCCAGGAAGTTGCCATCGGCAGTCAAAATATTTTCAACATCCAGTTGATTCCGACGAAAACCTCCCTGGAAGGTGTTGTTGTTGTCGGATACGGGAGCACAAAAGTCAAGGACCTGACCTCTTCCATTACGACAGTCAAAGCTGAGGATCTGACAAAAACAGTTGCTTCCCAGCCCATCCAGGCTTTGCAGGGCAAGGTGGCGGGTTTACAGGTGGTGACCAGTGGTGGTCCGGGAGATCAGCCTACGGTCAGAATACGTGGCATCGGCTCATTTCCCGGAAGGGATTCTGAGTCACCCCTTTACATTGTCGACGGGATGTTCTTTGACAACATTGACTTCCTGAATCCAACGGATATCGCGTCAATGTCGGTGATGAAGGATGCCTCCGCAGCTGCCATTTACGGTGTCAGGGCTGCCAACGGGGTCGTATTGATCGAGACCAAATCGGGTGCCTACAATCAGAAGACGCAGGTCACCTACGATGGGTACTTCGGTTACCAGGTCGCACAGAATGTGGTCAAAATGGCCAACTCACAGCAGTTCACCACAATGGCCATGGAGTCAGGATCGGAAGCTGATGCAACGTTCATCCTGAATGCCATGCAGCGTTATGGAAGAAGCAGGGTCGATCCCAGCATACCTGAACCCAATACCGACTGGTACAGCGAAATCCTGCGCCCGGCGCCCATCACCAATCACAGCCTCGATTTTTCGGGCGGAACCGAAAAAGCCAAGTATTCGATTGGAGGTAATTATTTCCTTCAGGACGGGATCATGGACATGGAAAACAAATATGAACGTTTCAATCTGCGTACAAAGCTTGACCTGAAAGCCACCAACTGGCTGACAATAGGCGGGAACCTTATTTTCAGCAATGCCTTGAAATACAACGCTCCATATAATGCCTGGAACGATGCGTATTTTGCAGTTCCCGTCATGCCGGTCTATGATACACTCAATACCGCAGCCTGGCCCACCAGCTACGCCAGTGCCCGTTCGATCGGCTACCGGTCAGGCCAGAACCCGTTCCCCTCAATGGAATATAACATTGACCGCATGAAGATCAAAAAGCTGACCTCCAACTTTTACCTGGAGTTCAACATCCTTCCCAATACCCTGACCTTCAAGACCACCTACAATTATGCCTTCCAGTCCATCGACCAGCGGGTAGTCAATCTGCCCTGGTATATAGACGATGGTTTCCAGAATCCGGATGCCACCATCACACGTGCCCTGACCAACTATAACGACAATATATGGGACAACGTCCTCACGTTTACCGAGGCATTCGGCAACCATAACCTGACGGTAATGGCTGGCACCTCTTTCAGGGATGAAGGGTATCAGCTGCTCAGGGCGCAGGGTAAAAACTTTCCTACGGATATGGAGCAATCCTGGTACATTGACCAGGCAACGGCTATCGTCAGCGAAGCAGTTTCCGACGGGGGTTTGAGGGAGTATGGGATGTCCTATTTTGGCAGGGTTGCCTATAATTACAGCAATAAATACTTGCTTTACGCCACTTTCCGTGCCGACGGAAGCAACAAGTACCAGGAAACCTGGGGGTACTTCCCGACCTTCGGAGCAGGCTGGGTGATCTCAGAAGAAACCTTCATGAAAGGGATCGGCGCGATCGACTTCCTCAAACTGAGAGCCAGCTGGGGCAGGCTTGGGAACGATAAGATCCCGGCCAGTGACGGCGCCTACACTACTAATGTTGTGACCACTACCCTGAATGGAATCGTGTATTACGGAACCATCGTTTCCAGTGATTTCTCCGTTCTTAAATGGGAACTGACCGAGGAGACCAACATTGGCTTCACGGCAAGGTTCCTTGACGAAAGACTTTCGGCTGATTTCGATTGGTACACCCGCGACACCAAGAACGCAGCCATACCGGTGATGATCCCATCGGTGGGCGGAAGCGTTTTGAAACCGGTCGGCACGATCCGCAATTCCGGTATCGAGCTTGCCCTTGACTGGACTAACAAAGTAAGCCAGAAATTCACCTACAATGTGGGAGCCAACTTCTCAACATTGAAGAATGAGGCAACGGATCTTTATGGCCAGGACTACATTGATGGCGGAACCGCTGAATTCAGGCAACGCACCTATGTTGGTGAACCACTGATGGCATTCTACGGCCGTGAAGTCATTGGCGTTTATCAGAACCAGGCGGAAATCACGGCCGATCCGTTTGCTGCTGAAAATGGGCTGGTCCCTGGTGATTTTAAGTATAAAGATCAAAACAAGGACGGAAAAATCGATGACGATGACCGCGTGATCCTGGGATCCTATTTCCCCAGCTTTATCTATGGCGGGAACATCGGATTCAAATTTTCGGCATTGGACTTTTCATTAAGTGTTTACGGTCAGACCGGTAATAAAGTCCTCAACCGCAAACGTGGTGAAATCATCTGGACATCAGACGGGAACCTGGATGCCGATCTGGCCGAAAACCGCTGGCACGGTGAGGGAACTTCTGACAAGTACCCATCTTCCTCAGGTCTGCGCAGAGGATGGAACCAGAAGATGAGCGACTATTTTATTGAAGATGGCTCTTTCTTCCGTATACAGAACATCCAACTTGGTTATACACTCAACAGCGGTGGATGGCTAAAGGGTAATTTCCCCGTAACCAGGATTTACTTCACCGCTGAACGTCCTTTGTCACTGTTCAAGTACAACGGATTTACACCTGAAGTGGCCAACGGCTGGGATTCCCAGACCTATCCTGTTGCCGCGGTCTATACATTAGGTCTCAATGTCAAGTTTTAATCAAAAAATCATTCACCTATGAAACCAACTAAATTCCTCATATTCACCACGTGTGCACTCCTGGTCATTTTCACCTACACCGGGTGCGAGAAGTATCTCGATGAACCTCCTGAAAATAAGGCGTTTACAGAAGAAACTGATTACACACAAAGCAAGAACATGATTCAACCTCTGATAGGCGCATATTCAAAACTGAATGCAGTCGATGTCGGGTGGGAGAATTTCCCGCTGATCTCGGTCAGGGGCGATGATGTCAATTCCGGAGGAGAGGGCGACCAGCAGGATTTTGCCGAAACCGACAGGTACAATTACAATAAAGACTACTGGATGTACAATTCGCTGTGGCAAAATTACTACCAGAACATGTTCACCGCCAACTCAGCCATGGAACAAATCGCACTCTATCAGGAGGCTGGAGCTTCACAGACACTTGCTGACCAGTACATCGCAGAAGCCAAGGTATTGAAGTCCTGGTGGCTGTTCCAGGTCAGCCGTGTATGGGGTGCCCTGCCGGTTCCACCGAGTTCGGATCCGGCTGAATTACTGGTCACCCCCTTGTCCTCAAAGGATGAGATCATGCAGATGATTTCCGGCTGGATGGACGAGGCCATCCAGCATCTGCCTGCCCAGCATCCCAACGAACGTACCGATATTCCCGGCGGCGTGACCAAATTCACCGCTTACGCCCTGAAGGCACTGGCCAATCTTGAACTAAAAAACTACCAGGCCGTTGCAGATGCCGCAAGCCAGATCATCAACTCCGGTGCCTATTCGCTTGAGCCTGATTTCTACGAACTCTTCAAGATCAAAGGCAAGCTGAATGACGAAAACCTCCTGGAGATGCAATACTCTGATCTGGGGCAACCATCCGGT
Organism: Bacteroidales bacterium; assembly: GCA_035342335.1. Classification (NCBI taxonomy): domain Bacteria; kingdom Pseudomonadati; phylum Bacteroidota; class Bacteroidia; order Bacteroidales; species Bacteroidales bacterium. The sequence goes on along the minus strand of DAOQWY010000003.1, from coordinate 148,282 downwards.
GACAATTACTATTACCTGTACGCTTTCTTTGGCCCTCAGGGCTGGACACCAAAAGTTGAAGGCGCCAGTGATGGATGGGGGTTCTACGAACCGAGTATGAAATGGATCAAGTTCATGCTCGACCGGGGTGAAACAATCCGACTGGAAACCAGTGTATTATTTACTAACAAGGGCATTACGGAGATTCAAAAAGATCCCAATTATGCCAGTCTTCCTTCCTGGATATCCAATACCACCCGATCCGGAGACATCATCAATGATTTTGCCCGCGAAATGTTTGTCAGCGGAAAACATTACCTTCCCTCGGATCAACTGACACCTGGCAGAACCACTTACGGAACAAATAAAAACTTCACCTGCATTCGTTATGCCGAGATTCTGCTGATGTACGCGGAAGCACTGACACAGGGAGCTTCAGGATCAGCAGGTTCAGCAGATGCGGCGGTGAATGCTGTCAGGGCAAGAGCCGGTTTGTCAAATCTTTCAGGTGTGACCAATGACCAGGTAATGGATGAAAAGTTCGCCGAACTTGCCATGGAATGGGGAACGCGCTTCTATGACATGGTAAGGCTTGGAAAAGCAAACGAACTGAATTATGATGGAAGAACAGGATTTGACCCCGCTACAAAGACATTCCTGCCTTACCCGCAGAACCAGGTGGACCAGCTTCCGGTTCTTCAGAAGTAGACCAATGTTTAAACATTAAAAATCACAAGAAATGAAATCCATAAAAACCATATTTACCTTTTTCCTGGTGGCATTGCTGGCAGCATCCTGCGAGGATTATCTTGATCCGATCAAAAAGGTCCCGACAGCAAATGATGTATCCGTGCCCCAGGTCACTATCAACTTTCCTACAGAAGGGAAAGTCATTCAGGCATCAGAAGAAGTGGCAACCCTTACCATCCACGTAATAGCCACCGATGACATTGAACTTAAATCCGTCACCCTTCAGTTAGATGGTGAGCAAATCGCTTCCCTGTCATCCTTTAAGGACTACAGGAGAGCTGACATTGCTTATGACTACACGGAACTGACGGACGGAGACCACTCACTTACGGTCAGAGCCGAAGACCTGACCGGAAAAAACGAAACCAAAACGGTCAACTTTTCAAAGATCACCATCCCAACCTACGAGCCACTGGATGGGGAAGTGTTATACTTTCCTTTTGACGGTCATAGTATTGATCTGATCTCCCAAACTCCGGCTGCACTTGAAGGGACACCAGGCTTTGCCACGGGTAAAGTGGGTGAAGCCTACGCCGGGGCAACAGATGCCTATCTGACATACCCTGCTGATAGCGTAACAAAGGGATCCGAATTCAGTGTGTCCTTCTGGTATAAGATCAATGCCGATCCTCCGAGAGGAGGCATCCTGGCCATCAGCCCTCCCGGTGAAAGCAGAAATTCAGGACTGCGCCTTTTCCGTGAAAACAGCGGCGATAATCAGAATATCGGACTGAATTTTGGCATCGGGGAAGCCGAGGTCTGGATCAATCCCGTCACGACCGTTCCCCCCACACAAGACTGGATGCATATCGTCCTTTCCATCTCCACCACCCACACAACCATCTACATTGACGGAGCAATTGCGGTGGAGCAGGATATTGATGCCCAAATTTCCTGGACGGACTGCACTTCGATATCCATTGCATCCGGAATGCCCAATTTCGGATACTGGGAACATTATTCTGACCTCAGCCTGTACGACGAAATGCACTTCTTTACCAAGGCCCTCACGGCTGAAGAGGTACAGAGCCTTTTCGCTGTAAAATAGCAAAATCCTTGTAAAAAATACCCCAGGATGCAACCACGCTCCTGGGGTATTTTCTTATCGGCCAGACGCTGCTTCAACCAGTAATGTCCTTAACTTTGCATATACTTATGCCAATAACCCAATTCAATCAATCATGAAATCATCCTTCCTCCAGCCTTTCTCCTCTCTCCTTTCTCCTCTCTCCTTTCTCCACTCTCCTCTCTCCTTTCTCCTCTCTCCTCTCTCCTTTCTCCTCTCTCCTCTCTCCTCTCTCCTCTCTCCTCTCTTTTTCATCCTACCGCTGTTTCTGAGCATAAATGCCACCGCACAGTCTTATTACTACTTCCAGGATAGCCCGTTGGATGACTATTATGATTACAGCTGGCTGGTGCTGACAACGCCGAGTTATCTTGAGCTGGCAGGTTATGACGGCCACCGGTTTCCCGTTGAAACCGTGACACAGGCTCAGCAGGGCATGAATTCCCTCCGGCTTCACTGGAAGTCGGCTGCAGGCGGTTACTGGCACGCCATCGCTGCCGGTATGGACTGGACAGCCAAAGACCTCACCCAGACCGATACGCTGTCATTTTACCTTCACGCTCCTGATGGACTGGCAAAGGAATATCTGCCCTCCGTGTTTCTTGAGGATGTAAACAATGCAACCACGACACAGTTCAGCCTGACACCTTACTCCAATGATCTGCCTCCCGGGGACTGGGTACGGATCACAGTCCCCATGGAACTCTTTTTCTCAGCCGGTGATCCGGTGGATTTTACCCGGATCAAGACCGTAGGATGGGGTCAGAACCTGACGGACAACACGGAACATACCCTGTTCATTGACGATGTCAGGGTGCAGGTGGGGGATGGCAGTTCTCCACCGGTTGCCACGCCGACAGGGCTTACAGCAAAGGGATACGATAGCCACGTTTACCTAACGTGGGAACCGAATACGGAAACGAACCTGAATGGTTATGAAATATTCCGCTCAAAAGACAGCGGAGCTTCCTGGATAAAAGCAGGAATAGTCAGCAAAACAACCGCTTATTTTACAGACTTTGTTCGATCCCTGGGAACAAATCTGAGCCTGTTGTATAAGATCAATGCCCTGAATGACGCCAATCAACCCTCTGATTTCACGGAACCGGTTGCCACCGCTACCTACGACATGACCGATGATGAGCTGATGAACATGGTGGAGGAAGCCACCTTCCGGTACTTCTGGGATTTTGCTCATCCGGTCAGCGGCCTGGCCCGCGAACGGAACAACTCCGGAGATGTTGTCACCACAGGAGGTTCCGGTTTTGGAGTGATGGCCATCCTGGTTGGCATTGAACGGGGATTCATCACGCGCCAGCAGGGTGTTGAAAGGATGCTCACCCTTGTGAACTTCCTGGAAGCCGCTGACAGGTTTCACGGTGCCTGGCCGCACTGGATGAACGGAATCTCGGGGGATGTCATCCCTTTCAGCACGTACGACAATGGCGGCGACCTGGTCGAGACCGCCTTCATGTTCCAGGGCCTGCTCGCAGCAAAACAATATTTTGATGAGAACTCACCGGATGAGCAAACCATCAGGGAAACCATAACACAACTCTGGGAAACGATGGAATGGGACTGGTACCGCCGGAACAACAGCAATGTACTTTACTGGCATTGGTCACCCAGCTACGGCTGGCAGATGAATATGCAGGTCAAAGGCTATAATGAAGCTATGATCGTCTATGTCCTGGCGGTCGCTTCCCCGACACACGGTGTCCCGGCCAGCCTCTGGAATACGGGCTGGGCTTCAAGTTCGTACTATGTGAACGGGAAATCCTTTTACGGTTACAAACTGGATGTTGGCTGGGATTACGGCGGACCGCTCTTCTTTGCCCATTATTCCTTCCTTGGGTTCGATCCCAGGAACAAAAAGGATGAATATGCCAATTATTTCAACAACAATAAGAGTATGAGCCTGATTAACCGGGCGTACTGCATCGACAACCCCGAAAATTATCCAAACTACAGCGCCTCCTGCTGGGGATTGACGGCCAGCGATGATCCGTTTGGCTACAGTGTCCACGAGCCGATCACCTCACGTGATAATGGCACCATCACTCCGTCGGCAGCTTTGTCTTCGATGCCCTACACCCCGGATGAATCCTTGGCCGCCCTGAAACATTTTTACCGAGACCGCGGAGCGGATCTCTGGGGACCCTTTGGATTTTACGATGCTTTCAACGTGAAGGAGAACTGGTATGCTGATTCCTACCTGGCCATCGACCAGGGACCCATCATCTGCATGATCGAAAACCACCGCAGCGGGCTCCTATGGAATCAATTCATGGCAAACCCCGAGATCGGCCCGGCCTTGGAATCCATCGGTTTTACCGATGATCCTTTTGCGGTCAATGATCCGGGATATGGATCCGGAATGCTTTCCCTATCCTGCTCTCCCAACCCGGCCAGCGAAAACACATTGCTTAACCTTGAATTCAAAAAAGAAAAGACTGTTGATATTGACGTTGTGAGCCTGACCGGTCAAAAGATCAGGTCACCTTATTCCGGTCTTTGCTGTGGCCAGGGAAATAATTTAATCGTGATCGATCTGGCCGGAGTCCCAGCCGGAATATATTTCATCTATATACTTGAGAATGATCGTAATATAGGTGTAACAAAATTATTAAAGTATTGACTTACGAGATTCTTCGTTCACGGAACATGCCAATAATACGGTGCCATAAACAGAAAGTCAATCATTTAATCTGTTAAAATCCGCTCCTGAACTTATTTTTCCCTGAAATATTTCGTATATTTGAGCAATGTTTAAATCCTTATCATTAACCAAAATCCAAGACGTATGAAAAGAATCTTACTATCAATCATTTTATTGTTCGGAGCAACGATGTTCGTGCATGCACAAACATTCGTCGACTTTGAAGATGGCACTACCGGACCTCTCACCATTCACGTCATGGGATGCGGAGAATGGGATAACGATGCTTTACATCCGGTCACAGAAACCTTTATGGTCATTGATAACCCTGATCCTGCAGGAATCAATACCAGCAGCAAGGTCATGAAATTCATCCGCCGCGGAACCGAAGATGGCGGAATGCCATGGGGGGGCTTCTGGGCATCCTGTGACCCGAATGCGGATATTTCCGTCAATAAATACGTTCATGTGAAAGTCTGGAAACCCCGCATCAGCCCGCTGAAATTTAAACTGGAGGGAGGCTCGGCCGGCACACTTGAAACGGCCAGTATGTACGCTCAAACCATCACTGGCGGCTGGGAAGATATTGTATTCGATTTCACATCGAAGGACGGTACGTATCCGACCCTGGCTTTAATGCCTGATTTCGAAGATCCATTGACAGCCACGGGAGTACAGGAAATTTATTTCGACGACATTATCTTCAGCGATGATCCCAATCCCATCGGAGGAAGTGCTCCCCTGATGGTTACTTTTGAAGACGGGACCGCTGGTGCACTCACGCTTCACGTGATGGGTTGCGGTGACTGGGATAATGAAGCCCTGCACCCTGTTTCTGAAACGTTCATGGTGGTTGACAATCCTGACGCCGACGGCATCAATACCAGTTCCAAAGTTATGAAATTCCTTCGCCGTGGAACTGACGAAGGCGGTCTCCCCTGGGGTGGGTTCTGGGCTAACTGTGACCCCAAAAATGATATCACCGGCAATAAATATTGCCATGTGAAAGTCTGGAAACCCAGGATCAGCCCGCTTAAATTCAAAATCGAAGGCGGATCTTCCGGTAACCTGGAAATAGTCAGCATGAATGCACAGACACTTACCGGCGAATGGGAAGACATCGTATTCGATTTCACTTCCAAGGACGGTGAATATCCGGTTGTGGCCTTCATGCCCGATTTTGAAGATCCGCTGACAGCCGGTGCCGTACAGGAAATTTATTTTGATGATATTATTTTCAATAATAATCCGAATCCAATCAGACTTCCTGTTCCGCTCATGGTCGATTTCGAGGATGGAACTGCCGGTGCACTCACACTGCACGTGATGGGATGCGGTGACTATGACAATGCGGATCTCCATCCGGTATCCGAGACCTTTTCCATTATCGATAATCCGGATCCAACCGGAATCAACACCAGCAGTAAGGTCATGCAGTTCACACGCCGTGGCACAACCAATGGCGGCCTGCCATGGGGTGGTTTCTGGGCCAATGTGGATCCCCAAAACGATATCACAGATAATAAGTATTGCCATGTGAAAGTCTGGAAATCCCGGCTCAGCCCTATTAAATTCAAAATCGAAGGCGGACCCGGCGGAAATCTGGAAATTGCAAGCACCAATACGCAGGATCTCACCGATCAATGGCAGGATATGGTATTTGATTTCTCAACGATGGCAAGTGGTGCATACCCTGTTGTGGCTTTTATGCCCGATTTTGAAGATCCGTTGTCCATCACCGATGATATTCTCATTTATTTTGACGATATTATCTTCAACAATGACCCAAATCCCCATGGCACGGGCATTGGAAAACACAATACGATCGATGTGTCCATCTATCCGAATCCATGCAATACCTATGTCAACCTGTCCAACAATACGGAACTGAGAAGGGTCGAATTCCGTAACGTCACAGGCCAGGTGGTCATCTCAATGGAGGATGTACCGGCCGGTCAGACCATCATCAGCACCACAGGCCTGATCAACGGAATCTATATCATCACAGTTGAGGATCATTCGGGAAGCGTCGGTTTCAGTAAAGTGATTGTATACTAAAGGTTTACAACACCGTTAAAAGGCTGTCTCCTACAGGGGACAGCCTTTTTTTGTGATGAATCTTTCATAAACACACAGGCAAAAACTTGTAAATCATTCAATAACTTATTATTTTTACACATAAAAACACCTTCCCTTAAAAATAACAATAAGATGATTGGATTGAGGCGTGTTCCGCTGGTGATATTTCTGTTCACAGGCTTGATAACTGCGGGGCAGAATCAAGCGGTTGATCTGACTTTCACCGCAGTTGATAATCTGAAGTATGTCATGCTGGACAGCGTCAAAGTAATAAACCGTACACAGGGAATCCAGACTATGGTCTACTGGCCTGACACATCCATAACCGTTGAGATCAATGCCGGGGACCTGATGCTGTGCATCGGCTTCACGACAGTTCATTATGTAGAAATACCTGAAGCCGGCCAGGAAATACAATCATTCCAGCTATATCAAAACTTCCCGAATCCTGCGGATTTCCAAACCGACATCCGCATGTACCTACCGGAAAAAGGAAGGGTTGTCGTAAGGCTTTCGGACCTGCAGGGCAGGACAGTGCTTTCCTCCTCCTGGCAACTTGCTCAGGGCAGTCATTCATTCAGCCTCATTCCCGGACAGTACAGCTTCCTGGTGCTTACGGCCAGCTGGAATGGGATCCACCGCAGCATCAAGATCATTTCAACCGGTCATTCCTTTGGGAACAGGTGCGTACTTGATTACAGGGGGAGCAGTCCTGAGAAAGCAGCAATTGAAAAATCATCTTCTCAGAAGGAGCGTGGAAAGGTCCTGGAATCCGGCATCCTGGATACTCCCGATACGGATAAATCATATACGTTCCAGTTTGCACAAGGCATTCCCTGTCCGGGCACCCCTACCATCGAATATCAGGGACAGACCTACGGCACAATACAGGTCTTCAGTCAGTGCTGGATGAGAGAGAATCTGAACATTGGATCCATGATCTTGAGCGATGGTCCTGGTCAATTGCAGACGGATAACGGCGTTATCGAGAAGTATTGCTGGATAAATGAACCTTTTTACTGCAGTCTCTACGGGGGATTATACGAATGGGATGAAGCTATACAATATGTTCCCGGTGAAGGCACTCAGGGTATCTGTCCGGAAGGCTGGCATATTCCTTCGGATGAGGAGTGGAAGTTGCTGGAAGGAAGTGCCGACAGCGAGTATCCATTAGGAGATCCACAATGGGATCTTGATGGGATACGCGGAACGGATGCTGGCGGGAGCCTGAAGGAAGAGGGGTATACACATTGGGAAAATCCTAACACAGGGGCAACCAATGCCTCTGGCTTTGATGGGCTTCCGGCCTCCTGCCGGGAGGCCGACATTCACGGGTATTTTGGCATGCAGGGTGAGTATGGCTTCTTCTGGACTTCCACGCAGTATGATGCTGAATATGCATGGATGCATCACCTGGACTATTCGTATGCCGGTTCCGGGAGGGGATATCACTATAAGCCAGACGGAAACTCTGTACGCTGCCTCCGGGATGTGATATATCTGCCGTATTCTCTTGATCTGACATTCACCGCTGTCAATAACTCCTCCCATATTCTGATGGATAGCATCGTAGTGATGAACCGGACCCGGGGACAGGAAATCACACTGCTCTGGCCAGATACAGTATTGATCCTGCAAACCGAATTACCCTATTCCATCGGAGATGAACTGCTCTATATAGGGTATTCAAATGCGATGGAGTCCGGTAAATACGGAAAACCTCAGGTCAGTGAAGAGGTGACCTTCCAATTCGCCACCAATATTCCCTGCCCGGGAACGCAAACCGTTTATTGTGACGGCAGATTCTACAATACAGTTCAGATATTCAACCAGTGCTGGCTCAAGGAGAGCCTGAATGCAGGAACCATGATCTCCGGTTCACAGGATATGACAGATAATGGCCTAACGGAGAAATATTGCTACAACAATGACACGTACTATTGTTCCCAGCATGGAGGGCTGTACACCTGGGATGAAATGATGCAGTATGAGGATCAGGAGGGCGCCCGGGGTATCTGCCCGCCTGACTGGCATATTCCATCCGATGATGAGTGGAAATTACTGGAAGGGGGATCGGATAACATGTTCACTATTGGCGATCCGGAATGGGACAGTGTATCTTACCGGGGCTTTGATGCAGGTATGAATTTAAAAACAACCACGGGTTGGGTAGCCCAGGGGAACGGCACTGACCTTTATGGATTTGCAGGTTATCCCGGTGGGAGTCACAGCAATGACGGGACTTTTTCAGGCCTGGGAAGTGATGGTCACTGGATGACATCCTCGGCAGTCAGTGACGATCATGCATGGCTGAGGACGTTAGGGTACCTTGAATCAAAATCGTGCAGAGAACATGGCTTTCGGGAGAATGCATTCAATGTTCGCTGCATCAGGAATGATGTTTACAATGAGACTTTTACGCTGACCTTCACTGCCATCAACGATACTGAGTATGTTCAGCTTGACCAGATAAAGATATCAAACCTTTCCCAGGATGGATCAAAGGTCCTGACGTGGCCCGACACCACACTGCTACTGGAATACGAATTACCCTACAAACCCGGTGATGAACTGCTCCTGGTAGGGTATGCAGGTGCCCAGGAATCCGGTATCATCCTGCAACACGATATCGCTGATACTGTTGTCTTTCAGTTTGCCGCTGGCATTCCCTGCCCCGGGATGCCAACCGTACTATACGGGTCCCAGATTTACAACACAGTACAGATATTCAACCAATGCTGGTTCAAAGAAAATCTCAATTACGGATTAATGGTCCTGGGTTCGCTGGATATGACCGATAATGGATTTGTGGAGAAATATTGTTATGACAATAATCCGGCATATTGCGATTTATATGGTGGCCTCTACCAGTGGGATGAGGTGATGCAGTACACCTTGAAGGAGGGTGCCAGGGGTATTTGTCCCCTTAATTGGCACATTCCGACGGATGACGACTGGATGATTCTTTCAGGAGCAACAGACAGCCAGTACTCCATCGGAAGCCAGATCTGGAACAATAGCGTAGCTGGATTTGATGTGGGAACCAACCTGAAAACCATCGCCGGCTGGATCAATAATGGCAACGGCACTGACCTGTACGGATTTTCAGGTTTACCGGGTGGTTACAACATAACTCCCCTGTACGAGTTCTATTTTATGGGTGATCTTGGTCACTGGTGGACATCCGTCGGAAGCTATTATAGTGCAATGTTCCGGGGGCTTGATTCTTCAAACGGGATGATTGAACGGAGCTGGGATCCGCTGACCTATGGTCTCAGTGTGCGGTGCATCCGGGATGATTAATAAGATCTGACCATGTTTTATAAAGATATTGTGACTCATCTTCTTTTTAAGTAACGTTTCAGTTCAGAATAATAGTTCTCATGGGGACCAAACATGATCAGTTCTAATAATTCAGGAGTATAGCTGTAAGCTAACAGATATAACGTCTTATTAATATGAAATTTATAAATAAGGACCATTCTGAGGTCTCCTTTTTTTTGTTCTCCTGTAAAAGGATTTCTAAGAATATTCCTGATGGCATCATCCAGCTGAGCTTTCTGACGATCATTCAGTTTCTTGACCTTTCTTTCAAATAAACCTGATTGAATGATTTTCATCCGGATTCATTCAATTGATATTCACTAAATTCACCGGCCCTGATATCCTCCAATCCCAGCAGGATTTCCTTAATCAATTTGAAACTCAATTCGGGATTTTCTTCAGCAATCTGCCCAATCTTGGCCCAGTATTCAATTTGTCCGGTCAATGAACGATTCTCAACTTTACTGACTTTTCTGGCTGATTTGATGAGGTCATCCGATATTCTTACAGCTGTTGGCATAAATCATGAATTAAATTGCAAAATTAATACAATTTGCAATTAAATGCAATTAAAAGTTGTAAATTGTTTTAAAATTATTTCTCCCAGAAGACCTTGCCGGAATTCACATCCCTCGAATTGCCTCCCACCATGATCACGAATTCTCCAGGTTCCCAGTCATAGACCAGGTCATAGTTGTAAAATTTCAGATCCTCAGGAGTGATCCGGAAGGTAACCGTTTTTGTTTCTCCGGCTTTGATGAAAACTTTCTGAAATCCCTTCAGCTCTTTCACAGGCCGGGTGATACTGCCCACCAGGTCCTGAATATAAAGCTGCACAACTTCAGAACCATCGTAATTACCCGTGTTGGTTATGTCGATGCTTGCTGTCAATGTCTGGTTCCCTGAAAGCGGCGTTTTATCCAGGACCAGGTCATCGTAGGAAAACCGCGTAAAACTCAGTCCAAATCCAAAAGGATAAAGCGGTTCGTTGGTGACATCTACGTAATTGGAACGGTATTTCTGGTACCACTCCCCTTCGGCGAGCGGGCGGCCTGTACTCTTGTGATTGTAATAAAGCGGTATCTGACCGATATTTTGCGGGAAAGTCACCGGCAGCTTTCCGGAGGGATTGACCTCCCCGAAGATCACGTCGGCAATGGCATTGCCAGCCTGGGTACCTCCAAACCACACATTCAGGATGGCCGTTAGGTGCTCCTGTTCCCATGTCAACGTCAACGGTCTGCCAGTGAAAAGTACCAGAACGACAGGTTTTCCGGTTTCCAGCAAGGCCTTCAGCAGTTGCCGCTGGCTTCCCGGTAATGAGATATCCGAACGGCAGGAGCTCTCACCGCTCATTTCAGCAGCCTCTCCCATGACAGCGACGATGGCGTCGCAAGAGGAAGCCAGATCAACGGCTTCTTTCCTTAATTCTTCAGGAGTACGGGTGGGATCAACTCCCGGGGGACCGGAATTGATCCAGCGGTCCAACCGGGGATCATCCACGATGTTGCTTCCTTTGACGTAAACAACCTCGGCCCTGCTTCCAACAGCACTTCTGAACCCTTCGAGGACGGTGACGGATTCACGGTGATCCACAGCAACGCTCCACATGCCTGCCATATTCTCCCTGTTGTCGGCCAGCGGCCCGATCAAAGCGATCTTCCCTTTTTTCTCCAGGGGCAGGAGCTGATCTTCGTTCTTGAGCAATACAAAGGTCCGAGCGGCTGTTTCCCTTGCTATACGGGTATGCTCTTCGGTCGCAATATCCTTTCCGGGACGGTTCAGATCACAGTACCGGTAAGGATCATCGAATAATCCAAGTTTATACTTGGTTTCCAGGATGCGACGACACGCCTGGTCGATCTGCGCTTCAGTCACTTTTCCTTCCTTCAGTGATCTCAACAATGTGGTCAGGAAACCTTCTCCCACCATATCCATGTCAACGCCGGCTCTTAATGCCAGGGCTGACACAGCCTGCAGATCACCCATCCCGTGTGCGATCATTTCGTTAATGGCCGTGTAATCGGTGACAACAAAACCATCAAATCCCCACTGATCACGCAGTACATCCGTCATCAGCCACTTGTTCCCTGTAGCTGGAATCCCGTCGACTTCATTGAAGGAGGTCATCACACTGCCAACACCGGCCCTGACAGCTGCCTGATAGGGAGGCAGGTATTCATTGAACATCCTTATCCTGCTCATATCGGCGGTGTTGTAGTCCCTTCCGGCCTCCGCAGCACCATAAAGGGCGTAATGTTTGACACAGGCCAGGATCGTATTCTCCTTCATCAAATCATCGGCCTGGTATCCACGGACATAGGCCTCTGCTACGCGTGAGCCAAGAAAGGGGTCCTCTCCTGCCCCTTCCGCAATGCGTCCCCAGCGCGGGTCACGGGCAATGTCGACCATCGGAGAGAAGGTCCAGCAAATGCCATCAGCACTGGCTTCCACCGCAGCAACGCGTGCACTCCGCTCGATCAGCTCCGGATCAAAGCTGGCAGCCAGCCCCAATGGAATGGGAAAGGTGGTCTGGTATCCGTGGATGACATCCATCCCAAAAATGAGCGGTATTCCCAGCCGGCTTTCTTCCACGGCTACCCTCTGGACCTCGCGGATCTTCTCCACCGATTTGATGTTCAACAGCCCGCCAACCTGGCCTGATTTTACCTTCATTCCAATGTTGGAACTTGAGGCCTGACCCGTGGTGATGTCACCGGCAGCCGGCAGGTTCAGCTGACCGAGCTTCTCTTCCAGGGTCATTTTTCTCATCAATTCATCAATAAAAAAACGCATCTGCAGGTCAGCAGAAATCTCATTCTTCTGACTGTAACAAACCAGAAAGCTTAACAAAATGAGTGCTGTCAAAAACAAGGGTCTTGATTTCATATAATTTTCATTAGTTGATCAACGCGGGTCGAATTGCTGTTTGCCATAGCCTATAACCATTTGCATTCATATGTAACATGTCCTCCAGAAAAAGTGCAGAATCCGGATAGTATTCGTCGTTCAGCATAGCACCCCAGATATTCACAAAACTCGCATTCGGTTGTAAATCAATAAATTCATGAATAAATTGATTTGCTTCCAAAAATTTGTTGGAAAGGTGCCAGCGACTCGGACTGGGTTTCATGGAGATATAGGTGATCGTTGCATCCGGGAGTTTCAACCGGATCATGTTGAAAAGGCTAATAAACCTGATAGCAACTGTTTTGGGAGAAATGGTGTCGCTGGAAGCAAGGTCGTTCTCACCACAGTAAACGACAACCTGCCTTGGTGAATAGGGAAAGATAATGTCAGCGGCATAATGAACCAGATCAGAAAGGGTTGATCCGCCAAATCCCCGGTTAATAATGTTAAATTCAGGGAAGTAGTCCTGCACATCCTGCCAGAGCGTGAAGGAAGAACTTCCTACAAACAGGATGGCATGCATCGGTGGCGGATGTACCTGGTCCGTTTCCTTAAAATTAAGGATGTCGGCTGCAAAAGGATACTCCATATCCTGGGCATTTCCCATGAAATACCCAAAAATCAGGAGAGTGGCCAGAGCTGTTCTTTTTTTTAACATATTGAATAATAATCTTTTATAATCACTCCGATTTGATCACCGGGTACCGGTTGCTTATTCCATTCTCATTGATAGCTTCGATCGTAAAATAATATGTTTTTTCAGCATCCATGGTCTTGAGCCAGTACTCGTTGACACCGTGAACCAAAATGCAATTGTACAATTTATCAGGTTCAGTGCCCATATAGATATTGTATGCATAGGCGTTGAACCCGGGGCTCCATTTCAGCCAGGCACTGCGTCTGTCCTTTTTTGTCCTGAGCACCAGGAATTCCCCGACAGCTTCCGGCTTGGATCCCTGGCCGTGGCCAAAGATACGTAATCCGCTGATGGCAAATTTTCCCGTGGGCATCTGGATGTTGATCATTTTTATATAACGGGTTTTGACAGGCTTTTTCAGTTCAATGTAATCGTGGGGCACATCGGTTTTATTCTTGCTTTTATCAACGATCAGATTCCACCTTTTTCCATCTTCCGACTCAAAGATGACATACCGGTGAAACACATTTCTGGATTTGCCAATAAATTCAGCGTCCTGGTCGGCATAATTGATCTGGATGGCGTACACGGTTGAGAGTGAGCCAAGGTCCGACTGGATCCATTCGCCGTCGTTGCTGCTCGCAGCAGACCAGTAGGTTTTGATATCTTCATCCACGGCGAAATTGGCTTCATACTTCCCATAGGTTGAAGAAACGGTGACTGGTTTCTGGTAATTGAGAAGCATCCAGCCCGTGAAGCGGCCCTGTAAATGATCTTCCTCCCCCGACGGCAGATAGGCCGGGTAATCGCCAAAGGCCGTATTGCAATACATCACGCCATCTGAATCGAATCCTGCAGGCCAGAGGCCGATCCGGCGTTCAAAGTTGTTCTTGACGGAAATGGCGATGGTCGAAACGTGCCAGTAGTTCCCCCAGTTGTCCTGGAAAGTGGAACCGTGACCTGCCGCGCGTGCAAATCCACCGGGTTTGAAGCTGAAGGGCATTGATTGGGGCTCAAAAGGGCCGAGAGGTGCATCACCCACCAGCACTCCATCGGCATAACCGCTGAACTCTGTCCCCGGGGCGCCATACTGGAGATAATATTTCCCGTTATGTTTGGTCATCCAGGCTCCTTCGATGAACGGATCGAGGAAGGTATTGTCCATGTGCTCGCCAAAACGCTGCCAGCCGTACCGCCAGGGTTCGAGGATGTACATCTCCCTCCTTGCTGTCAGGGGCTGCAGAGTCCTGCGGTCCAGTTCAACACCATAAATGGGGTACTGGTTGCTGCTTCCGTTGTACATATAGAACCGGCCGTCGTCATCAGTAAAGAATGCAGGATCCCAGCCACCAATAGCAAAGGAATCCACCAGTGGGCGCCAGTCATCGGTCTTTGGGTTGGTGCTCATCCAGATCGTAAATCCGCTGGTGTAGGTGGATCCGAACACCAGCATGGTATCTCCGATGATCCCTGCAGCCGGGGCGCAGAGCTCGTCGTATCCTTCGTTCCACGGCCGCAGGAATTTCCGGGGGATGAAGTTCCATTTGACCAGATCACTGCTCCACCAGTATCCCCATTGGTTAGTGGAAAATAAGAAATAATCATTCTGATAACGAACGATGACCGGATCGGCTGTGGTACGGTGCCGTCCCCAATCTGAAATGTTTGGTATGGGAGTGTAACCGTAGTCGATGTTCACCGGATTGCAATAGGTTTTTTGCTGGGCGGTCATACTTACAGGGATAAGAAGAAATAAACACAGGGTGAAGCAGAGTCCGGTTCTTTTCATAATTCATTATTTTATGGTATAGTGAAAGAAAGCAATAGTTGTAAAGTCCGAAGGATATCTCCCCTATGCTGATGAGAACACGACCTGATTTCTTTTCGGATCAAATCTAACCAGGCGGTGGCGGCCCTGCCTTTAATGCTTGAGCTTGTCTTCTTCCATGATACCACCGGACCGATATTGGTGACCTGAGCTGAGGTGACCTGTATTGAACAAAACAGGGTACATAAAATAATGAATGAAATGAAAGGTAACGGCAGATTCATTGGAATGACAGGGATTTCATGTCGTTTTTAAACGTCAAATATAAGTAATGATTTACTTGTCGGAGTATGAAGCAAACGTATTGAGATTATTTTATTTTAACAAATCCTTCACTGCATTCGGGATGACGAGCACATTTTTATAAAAACTTCTACCTTTACGCCGTGACTCCAGTCCAGCCATTATGTCGGCCGCTTTAGCCTTTTCAAATAAAAAGTTTCCGTGTTGACTCTACTATCACCAAAGGAATTATCATGGAAAAAATGAAAGCAGTCGTATATAACAAAAAAGCCCGTCCTGATAAACTGGTCTATGGAGATGTGGATAAACCGGTGCCCGGAGAAAATGAGGTCCTGATAAAAATACATTCTGTCTCACTGAACGCTGCAGATTATCGTTCGATGAAAATGGGGATCATTCCAAAAAGGAGAATATTTGGAGCAGATATCGCCGGACGAGTCGAATCCGTTGGTCAAAACATCTCTTTGTTCAAACCTGGGGATGAAGTCATGGGGGATCTGGCTAATTATGGCTTCGGAGGGCTGGCAGAATATGCCACAGTTCCTGGAATAGCTTTGATAATCAAGCCCGGGACGGTTTCTTTTGATGAAGCAGCTGCGATACCAATGGCAGCTCTGACCGCTCTTCAGGCGCTGCGCGATAAAAGTGGCATCAAGAAAGGACATTATGTGCTCATTGTCGGAAGTGGAGGGGGTGTCGGAACATTTGCAATTCAGCTGGCCAAATTTTATAAAGCGGAAGTAACCGGTGTGTGCAGTTCAAAGAATGTTCAACAAACATTATCCCTGGGTGCCGATCATGTGATTGATTACACCAAAGAGAACTTCACAAAAAGCAGTAAGCGATACGATCTCATTCTGGGAATTAACGGAAATTACCCGTTACTGGCCTACCGGAAAATGTTGTCTCCGGGTGGGACCTACGTCATGATCGGCGGCTCGTTGTCACAGATCTTCAAATCGCTTCTCTTTGGCCGGTTATTTTCTTTAGGATCAAAGCAAATGAAGTCCTTAATGGCCAAAGCAAACCGTAATGATCTGGCATTTCTGGGAGGGCTTCTGGAAAATGGTATCATCAAACCCGTAATTGGCCAGCGGTATCCACTTGAAAAGGCTTCAGAGGCTATGGATTACCTACGCAAGGGACACGCGAAAGGGAAAGTGGTGATCCAATTAAAATCTCCGTAATTTTACAGGTGTTAGGAATTCAGGATAAACTATCGTGTTCAGAATAAAGAAGGGATGGTAGATAGACTACAAGCAAAGCGAGCATCTAACAACAAAAAAATTTTACCTGACATGAAAAAACTGATCTCCTGTTGCGGCCTGAATTGTGCCGCGTGTGACGCGTACATTGCCACCATGGCCAATGATGATGAACTGCGCCAAAAAACTGCTGAAAAATGGAGGGTGGAATACAACGCAGAGGGCATTAACCCTGAAATGATCAATTGTACCGGCTGCAGGGAACCCGGTGTGAAAATTCCGCATTGCGAAACATGCGAAATAAGGGTATGTGCCAGGTCCAAAGGCTTTCAGACCTGTGCTGAATGTGATCAGCTTACAACGTGCTCTATCGTTGGCATTGTCCACAAATTTACACCTGAAGCACTGGAGAATCTGAAATCACTGAATTGATCCTTCTCTGATCCGAATGTATCGTACAAGGAGCGGGTCTTTCCCTCTTCTTCCTGGTTGCAGGCCTGATAATATAATTCAATGCATTATGAATAAATTGACATCCTACGGCATTTTAATTGCCCTTCTGTTATCATTTATCCCGACAGGATCCTCTGCCCAGGGCTTCCTGCATGCCGGCGGAAAATACATTTACGATGGCAACGGGAATGCAGTGATCTTAAGAGGGGTCGGGACAGGAAACTGGCTCCTTAATGAAGGCTATATGATGAAAACGGCCGATTTTGCCGGTACGCATACGCAGTTCCGCACGAAGCTGACCCAGACAATCGGAGAACAAAATACTGCGATCTATTATGAGACCTGGCTTGACAATCATTTCACGCGGAGAGATGTCGATTCCATGAAAGTATGGGGATTTAACAGCGTAAGGGTGGCCATGCACTACAAATGGTTAACGCTGCCCATTGAGGAAGAACCGGTTGCAGGACAGGACACCTGGCTCGAGGATGGATTTGTCCGGATCGACAGCCTGCTTGCCTGGTGCAGCGATAACGAGATGTATCTGATCCTGGACCTTCATGGCGCTCCGGGAGGACAGGGGCAGGACAGGAACATCTCCGATTATGATCCTGATTTTCCCTCATTGTGGGAAAGTGCCGAAAACCGGCGGAAAACTGTGGCTTTATGGCAAAAACTAGCCGAACGGTACGCCGGAGAGCCCTGGATCGGCGGATACGACCTGATCAACGAACCGAACTGGGATCTGCCCAACGGCACGCTACTGAGACAGACCTATGTGAGCATTACAAATGCCATCCGGGAAGTTGACCAGGACCATATGATCATCATCGAAGGGAACTGGTTCGCCAATGATTATACAGGATTGACCCCTCCCTGGGACGATAACATGGTCTGCAGCTTTCATAAATACTGGAACTACAACACACAGGAATCCATCCAATGGATGCTCACAATACGCAATACGCATCAGGTGCCCGTCTGGCTGGGTGAAACTGGTGAGAACTCCAATTCCTGGTTTACGGACCTGATACGACTCGCGGAACAAAACAGGATAGGCTGGTCCATGTGGCCGGTAAAAAAAGCCGGGATCAACAATGTCCTGATGGTACCCGAAAGCAATCCCTATAACAACCTGATCTCATACTGGCAGACCGGGATGCCTCCCATGACACCTGAACAGGCATTCTACGCCGTGCTGGATTGGGCCGACAATCATCGCATCGAAAACTGCACCGTGCAGCGCGACGTGATCGATGCCATGCTGCGGCAGCCTCACAGCAACTCCACCATCCCATTTAAAACACATACCATTGAGAACCCGGTCAACGTGGTGGACTATGACCTGGGTAAATGCTCGTACGCCTACTGGGATGCGGATACGGCAAACTATCGCCTGAATACAAATGTTTTCACAAACTGGAACGAGGGGTGGTCTTACCGCAATGACGGAGTGGATATCGAACGATGTTTCGACACTTATCCCGGAGGAAACGGCTATGATGTCGGATGGACCCAGGATAAGGAATGGATGCAGTATACGATCCTGAGCGACAGCGCTGCTGCCTACCAGGTGCTGTTCAGATCCGCCTCTACATATGATCCAGGAATCGTCCATTTTGAGGTCAACGGAACCGATGTCTGTCAACAGCACCTGCTTCCCCTGACGGGCGGGTGGCAGGCATGGGCATCGTCAATTGTTGAACAGGTTATCATTCCGGCTGGTGAGAACAAATTAAAATTTTATTTTGACAAAGGTGGTTCCAATGTAAGCCTTTTCCAGTTCCTCAACCCGGTTCCTGTCAGTGCTGTCCCCTTTGAATTCATTTCAGGGAAGACAAATGCTACCGGAACAGCTATTACCCTGACGCTCAATAAGCCGGTGTCATCCATCAGTAATGTTGATCACGGATTTGTGGTTCTCGTGAATGAAAACCAATCTGAGATCGATACGATGGCCATTCATCCTGAAAACCTTCATCAGTTGGTAATCCAGCTTCAAGATAAAATAAGGTACGGACAGACGATCTCTGTTTCCTATGCCGGGAATTCAGTGATCAGTGATGAACAGCTATTGCAGCATTTTTCCAATAAGCCTGTTTTCAATGACTTGCCCAGTCGTTTCATTCTGCCGGCCTTGATACAGGCAGAAGATTTCGATGTGAACGTTGGTTTCCAGCTGGAAGACTGCTCTGACATTGACGGAGGTCAGAACATTGGGTATGCCAACAACGGGGACTACCTGGACTACAATATTACCGTGCCGGCGGCCCGTGAATATTCTTTCAGGTTCCGTGTAGCCTCGCTTTACTCGAATGGTAGCATTTCCGTGCGACTAGGAGACGGAAATACATTCACGGCCCTAAAAACGATATTCTTCAAGGGCACGGGGGGCTGGCAGTCCTGGACAACCCAGGAATACTCCATGGATCTGCCCGCGGGGGACTATACGCTCAGGTTGTATTCCCTGTCAGGCGAATACAATATCAACTGGTTCGACATCAACCTGCTGGAAGGGATAAATGACATTCCCCAGCTGAAACATTTCAGGATCTTTCCCAATCCCAATGATGGTCAATTCGTAGTCGAGGCAGAGTTCAAGGAAAACACTCCCGTAACCATTGCCATGTACAATTTTCTTGGAAACCAGCTGCTGAATTACCGCATCGGTAAAACCATATCATTCAGTCAGCGGATCAATTATCTGGGTAATAAACCCGGAATATACTTTCTGAATGTAACCACAGAAATGGGGCAATTAACAAGAAAAGTCGTCATACGCTGAGTCATGCGCAGAGCCAGATATAAGCCGGCCATCACTCTGTCCCCTCTTTCTCCAGTCTCCTTAACCCTTCCCGGATTTCCCGATTCTGCATAAAAAGCTTCCAGATCAATCCCGTGCGGTAGTTTTCGATCATGACCGTCATGGGAGCCTGGTTCAGGCCCATGTAAATCTCTGAGCACCAGTTGTTAGTCAGGTTGAATGCATCCCTGAATCCGTATTCCCCCCAGAGAAAATGGCCGTAATTGAAATAATAATTCTTTAACGCCTTCATTGATTCCTCAGGTGTATAGGGAAAAGAACTGACAGCACCCGTTGGGGTCAATTTACCATGATCCTGCCAGAGTACTGGCTCATCTGCAGAATAATCATACGGACCATCGCTGGCCGTCAGCCCCCAGCCATCCTCCCCATAGCCTTTATATCCTTTGGGATTATCTAAGCAATAACGGTAATTGATCGTTGCAATATTTTGATTATTGATAAAATAATTTACGTGCAGATCAGTAATGAAATGGGGATCATAGCCCATGTACGAATAATGCGTAAAAAACAGCGGACCGCCATTGTTCACACCCACATCCAGTTTGATCCCATAGTACGTATTGCCATTTGTGTACATGGATCCATCAAGGCTCTGGCCCCACCCGCTCCGGTATTGCTGAGCTGTGATTTCCTGGCTGGCCCACCCTTTATAGTACATTTCTGCAGGTATCGGATGTGCGGGAGAAGCGATGGCTAGCAAATAGGTTACCATCGTTTCGTTCCAGCCGATCAGCCGGTGATTGATTACCCACTCCCTGTCAGGAGACCAGTGCCAGAAGAGATAGTCGCCGTCGGGATAGCGCCTGAACCAGTCCCATTCAACCTGTTGCCAGATGCGTGTGATCTTTTCCCTGATCAGCTTCTCCCGGTCATTTCCTCCTGTAAAATACTGCCTGGCAGCCAGCAATCCCTGGATCAGAAAAGAGGTCTCGACCAGGTCGGCACCATTATCCCTTTTGCCAAAAAAAGGCACGGCTTTACCTGTCGGTCCATCTATAAAATGAGGGAAAGCCCCATGAAAGGTCTCTGCTTTTTCAAGAAAGTCCAGGATTTGTTCAAAACGGGCCACAGCCTGTTCCCGTGTGATGAAATCTCTTTGGGTGCCTACCAGGAGCGCCTTGATACCAAAACCAGATGCTCCCGTTGCGATCATATCTTGCCTGCCCGGGATATTTTCCCTTGCCATTCCACTGAGAGGCTCTGCCCCTTCCCAGTAATACCTGAATGAAGCTTCCTGGACCATCGTCATAAGTTCGTCATCCGTCAGATGGAGCGTCGAAGCGATGGCCGGCAAGGAAAATCCGCTTTCCTCATAATTGTCGTTCAGGAATGTGATCATGTAAGAATACTTTTTTCCTGACACACCTGTAAAGTCAGCAAAACGGTCAATGAAGGGCCGCTGGATGCCTGCTGGCTCATAGATGTTCCCATCTTCCGACCGGTATATCTTTACCAGGTGGACAACCGGGTCGGCGACCTTCTCCCAGGCAATATCCACATGCATGGCATAACCCTTTGCCGCAACAATGACCGGAACAGAAGAAAAGATCCTGTCTTCCCTCTCTTGCAGGAATTCAACATCATCCACAAAAAGCGCGTGAGTTCCGCCGGTACCAGTGCAGGTATGGGAAAACACCAGGCCAATTGTCTTACCAGGATGGCTGGCATCGAATTCCCTGAAATGGTTCACAGGGACCAGTACCCGCTGCCATGTACCACCTTTAACCATTGGAATCTGGAAAACCTCCGACAAACTGCTGTCACTGTACATAAGCTGAACCTGCGGGAGATCTTTCTCCAGCAGGTCTTCAGAGGCGCTGAAGATCCAGAAAGATAAATATACAGGTTGTTTAAAGTTATCCATTCCTCTTCTGGCAGGATAAAAAACGGATGCTGTCCAGCTCCCGCCGACAGCATCCTGATAGTGCAATTCAAGTGCATTCTCCGGGGTATGGAAGAACGCCTCACTCACAGGGATCCTTCCATCGTTGTTTTTTACCGATGAGCCATCTCTGAAGGAAACATGGGTGTAGAAATGATCCCCTGGCATGGCGCTGTTTGCAAAGAAGCTGTAGGTGTATTCGCATTCCTGTGCGCTGGACAGGAGCGAGATACAGAGATAAATCAAGAGAAAATATTTCCTGAGCATGTATTCATTTTTTATATCATCAATCGGTAATCGGTAATCGGCAATCATAGTGTCATCCACGGGCTCTTAAACCCAAGCTTTTTCAATCCGTTCTGCACATCCGGGATCTGCATGAACAGCTTCCAGAGCAGCCCTGTGCGGTAGTTTTCGATCATCACAACGATTGGTCCCTGGTCGATGGCCAGGTGGCTCTTTGCCTACCAGTCAAGGCTTTCGCTGAAGCCGTCCACAAAACCATATTCGGTCCAGATCTTTTCCCCGAGGTCATAATAGAAATGTCTTAGCGCCTGCATCGAATATTCCGGAGTATAAGGGAAGGATGACAGTGCCGCAGTTGGCTGGATGACTCCGAAGTCTACTTCCGGGCAGTGAGCTGCATATCCTTTGTAACTGTCGCCGGCTGTCAGTCCCCAGCAATTTTCCCCATAACCCTTGAATCTCTTCGGGTTATCGATGCAATAGGCCCTGTTGATCAGGGTATGGTTGCGGGCCTGTTCAAAATAATCATTTCCCAGGGAGTCTGTCAGCCCGCGGAAATCGATGCCCATGAAGGTATAATGCTCAAAGAACAACGGGCCTCCTCCATCATAATTTCCAAGGGGAAGGGTGATCCCATAATAAGATTTGCCGTTTTTAAAGCTGCTGCTGCCTGTCCAGCTACCGTCGTACACAGCTTTTGAAATTGAATGAAATGGAGAGGATGCTGCCATGATATACGTGATCAGGCACTCGTTCCAGCCCCAGATGGGGAAGTTCATATCAAAGCCGTTGTTGGGGCTCCAGTGCCAGTAGAGTTTGTTTTCACCGTTGGTATGCCAGTTCCAGTTGGCGACATTCCACATTTTTGTGATCCGGTTCCTCAGGTAGACCTCGATCGGTTCGTTCGAACTGAAATATTCACGTACGCACAGGAATCCCATCAGCAGGTAGGAGGTTTCCACCAGGTCGGCCGCATCGTCGAGGCGGTCGAATTTGATCGTTTTTCCGGTCCTGCCGTCCATGAAATGGGGATAGATGCCATGGAAGCAGTCCGCGTTGGCCAGAAAATCAGTCATCTGGACGAGGCGGCGCAGGGCCGTATCCCTCCCGATCCATCCTCTGTCCACCGCCACGATCGTAGCCATGATTCCGAATCCGGTTCCGCCGATCGCACAGGCATCCGGTCCGAAAGGCGTCTTGCTGAAATTCGGTTCATCCCAGGCTTCGTTGATGTAATCCCAGTAATGTTCTGCCAGGACCGTGTCGCTCCGCTCCCTGGCCAGGCCGCTGACAGGGTGCGCGTAATGCCAGAAATAGCGGAATGCTTGACGCTGGATGATGTCCAGCAAGGCAGAGTCGGAAATTCCGGAGATGATGCCGGTCACAGGGATAGAATCGGCGGTGGCGACTGCCCCTCTTCCATGCACCTGTGCCGGCAACGGCAGACTGATCACAGATGCCAGGCTGACCGCTATCAGAATCCTTAATAATATCTTGCTCATATACAATGTGTTGTAATGGTTATCCTGGATGTAATGTTCCATTAAAATTACGGTTTTGTACGAAATAAACAATTTGTCATTCACTGTTTATCCCCCACGGGGAATGCAAATATCTGGATTGATCTGTTGCGGCTACAATGCTACAATACTACAATACTTGAACCGCTACGCGGTAGTGGATTTTGATTGTTGAACCGCTACGCGGTAATGTAGGAAATCAATTAACGCGATGAACTCCACCCTTTGCCTTGCCCGTAGGGCATTTAGTATTGTAAACCGCTACGCGGTGAGGGATAAAATCAATTAACGCGATGAACTCCAGCTTTTACCTTGCCCGTAGGGCATTTAGTATTGTAAACCGCTACGCGGTGAGGGATAAAATC
>DAOQWY010000003.1:123403-124209 GCA_035342335.1 Bacteroidales bacterium | reverse complement strand
AATTAACGCGATGAACTCCAGCTTTTACCTTGCCCGTAGGGCATAGAGTATTGTAAACCGCTACGCGGTAATGTAGGAAATCAATTAACGCGATGAACTCCAGCTTTTACCTTGCCCGTAGGGCATATAGTATTGTAGCAGGATAATGCAGCTGATAATATTTTATTCCCTGTAGGGGATTAACAAAAAATAAATTTCATTTTAACCGGGTACATTTTGCTTCTTTCCGTATTAACAATAAAGAACATATCATGAAACCAGGAACATACACCCAGTTATACGTTCATCTGGTTTTTGCAGCCAGAAATCGTGATGCTGCACTAACCGTGGACATCAGAGGCAGAATATTCGAGTACATTAGTGGAATTATCTCCACAATGGATCACAAACCAATCATTGTCAATGGTATGGCCGATCATGTACACATCCTGATAGGATTAAATCCATCAATTTCAATCTCTGATACCGTGCATGGCATTAAAAGAAACTCTTCTCTGTTCATTAACAAAGAAAAACTATGCAATGGAAAATTTGCCTGGCAGGAAGGATATGGAGCGTTTTCCTACAGCAGATCTCAGTTGGAAAAGGTCTACGCATATATTCAAAACCAGGAAAAGCATCATGACAAATCAACATTCAAAACGGAGTATATTCAATTCCTTAAGAATTATTCCATCGAATTTAATGAACGCT
The DNA here is from genome assembly GCA_035342335.1 of Bacteroidales bacterium. Classification (NCBI taxonomy): domain Bacteria; kingdom Pseudomonadati; phylum Bacteroidota; class Bacteroidia; order Bacteroidales; species Bacteroidales bacterium. Next base: position 123,516 of record DAOQWY010000003.1, on the reverse strand, counting down.
ATTTGTTTGATTTTTGGTAGATGTTTAATCCCAACGGGGTAAATTCATCATTCGGCCAGCTAACCACCTGCTACAATACTCTATGCCCTACGGGCAAGGGGAGGGAATTCGGC
>DAOQWY010000003.1:69286-123303 GCA_035342335.1 Bacteroidales bacterium | reverse complement strand
GGCTAACCACCTGCTACAATACTCTATGCCCTACGGGCAAGGGGAGGGAATTCGGTCAACTACCGCGTAGCGGTTGTAGTATTGTAGGAAATATGTATCGCAAAAAAATGTTATTCCCCGTAGGGGATTAACTTGGTTGATAATTCCTTATAGCCGTATCACCACGACATTTTCCTTCATTCCCAGCTTCGCCGTAAATTGATCCTTGTCAATGACCGCCCCACCCGGGCGATATCTGTTTTCTTCAACCGTAAACTGAATTGGTTCGCCATTGATTGAAATAGCTTTCGGACTATAATTGCCCTCTTGGATGGAATAATTGAACCTGATCCTTCGATCCAGAAAATCGATGGAAGCAGATAATCCATCCATCGAAGTCGGCAAGACGGGATCAATGATCACATTCCCGGATTTTGTCCGCAAACCAAACAATCGCCTGACAATCAAGCTAATATAAATACCTGGTCCACTGGAATACACGCGCCAGCCGCCTCTGAGCGTCAGCTTACCCATCCTGATTTCATCATAGCGTTCATCGGCTTCATAACGATTCCGGAAGGCGACATCGGAACTGCTGTAATAACAATTGGCCTGGCGAATGTCGCCGCAGGGAACAATGTCGCGGTATCCAACAGGAATGGCCTGGCGAAGCGCTTTCACAAATGCTTCCGCCCTCCCAAGCCTAGCCAGGGCCTCTGCGTATCGGATATGTTCGTGGATGTACATCAGCCCGATCTCTCGTCCGAAGTGTGTGGCACTTTCGGCCCGCTGAAATAGTTTCTGGATGCCGCCTATGTAGCGCAGCGGCCGGTCCATCAAACGCGCGCCATCCGGTCCTTTGAGGTGCTCTTCGATCAGGTCCATATGGTGATGGGCCTGCCCAAGGGTAAAAATCTCACTGAGTATGCCACGTTCCAAAGGCAATAGGCTGTAATGAATTCCCGTTTTATCGTCACCGGGATGAAACAGTACACGGATGTGGCCATCAGCATCCACCAGACCGTAGCCGGCAACAATACCGTCCTTCACAAGATGTTTGTTGAAGCCGTCCTTGATCTTTTCACAGATGTCACCCATTTCCCTGGCTTTTGCAGTATTGCCGGTCAGCTCGTACACCTGCTGATATTCTTTAAAAGCCTGGTAATTCATCTCAACCGTCCAGCTTGAGATCATGCTCTGGGCCAGCTCTTTGCTCACCGGCTGTAGTGAATCGTTCCAGTCGCCTCCATCAAAGGGAACAAGCGCAGTGCCCGGAATGAACGATTGGATGATCATCCGGATGAGCCGGTCAAGATGTTCGCTCAGTGGTGTCTTTTCAACAGCATCTGTTCCTGGTTCATTATAATATGGCAAGATCTCCTTCAGAATATCCACATCACCGGTGATCTTGATATAATTCGCCAGGGCAATGATGCACCAGTAAAAAATGTCGCCGTGAGAGCTGTCAGCCCTGATCGTTTGGTAGCTGTCGAACATCCACCACTGTGGCCAGCCTCCGTCGGGGTTCTGATTGGAAAAGATGACCATCAGCACCTGCTTTGCTTCCTGATATTTTCCCACGGTCAGCAGCAGATCAACCGGGCCCTGGGCGACATCCCGCGTCCCCCACGCCGCCCCGCTGAATTGCTCCAGCCCGTAGGGCGTTAAATAATGGGTCAACGCATTCAAACCATACCAGGGCAGGATTTCCCGGATGGCAGCAATGTCTGGCTGCTCACCATCCATTTTCAGGTTCATACCAAGTTCCTGCCAGGCTGATTGCGCCTCCCGGCAATCCTTCACGAACTGCTCTTCTGCATTCTCCATCGTTCCGGCATCGGCGGAAGAACATACTTCACCGATGAAGCTCATATAAAAATCAGAGACTTGATCCACCCTTAAAACGAACAAAGAGCTTCCCCGATGATTCCGGTCCGGATTCAACACTTCATCTCCATATGGCTGAACATCGGAAGGGGCACTATTGATCACTATCCTGAACCGAGCATTTGGAAATTTCTCCATGATCATGCTACCGTACTTTGGTTTTACCACATAATCGCCAGGTGAATGACCAGGTGCAACTTTCCAAGCATTCAACGTATCGAAATCATTTGTAATCAATAGCTTTACTTTATTCCCACGGATCACCCGAAAGTCCGTATGAACCATCGGAAATTGTCCGGATGTCCACGTACGTATCTGAAAACAATGATCACCATGTTTGTAAATCCAGCGGCAATGATTCAGTCCCATCTCAAAAGCAGAAGGAACGCCAAGCAAAAAATACTGTCCTCTGATCTCAACAAAGATCCTCTGCCCTGCTTCCAGTTCGGTATTGAACTGGCTTGTGCAAATGGAAAGCAGCACATTGAAATTGGTGTTCCCCTGCGACAGATGCGAATTGAAGACACCTGAAGCAAAAGAAGTGGTGGAAAGAACGTTTTCATCCGGAAGAAATCCTTTCCTGGCCTGGATAATATGCGCGTGGGGCCGATCGGTACGGATTTCTTTGGCCCGAAGCACCACATGATCATTTTGCCGGCAAAAAAACGACAATAACCGGCCATCTTCTCTTTCGCAATGACGACGCTCCTTGCCAAAAAACTGGATCAACTCCTCTTCATTCAGGTCGTCAACGGGTAAAAAAACGGAGGTATTGAATAAATTCCTGGCAGGGGTCTTCCATTGACCAGTCAGGGGAGCGGTCAGCTCATCTGTAAACTCAGCCAGGATCTCCGGTATCCGGTCCAGATCATCGCAGGAGGTTGCCAGCGGATGATCGGGTAAATAGACGTAAAGAAATATGCTGCTGTAGTGTTCTCCTGGATCCAGCCGAAATGGTCTTTCCTGCAAAGCAACGAAGGAAGATTCTCCGGCATACTCTCCCCCCAGTCTGTCTGCGGTCAGTCCTTCCGGAATGCCTGTGGCACGGCAGGTTTTTCCAAAGAACTGCATGCCATCCGTGCCGGCGGACAGTGCACCGTTCGTGCACGCCACCATCAGCCAGGGATTGCCTGTGGGCTCCCGCATGTTCTGGCGGCAGCAAACGACGGCTCCGAACCGTTGATCCTCAAGGATTCGCCGCTCAAGGTACTGGCTGACATAATATTCATTGATCAACCCGTCCGTCGCCTGCTTCAAACCGACATCCTGCATACTGACCAGATCGAGCTCGACAGGATCAGCGGAACGATTGACAATTTCAGTAAAAAAACGCCAGCTGAGGCTTGCCGGTGAGGGTTGAAGAACAACCCTATAATCAATACCTCCCCAGTTTCCCTGTGCTGCATAAACATTATCCCGAACGATGAACCGGCTGTTGCCGTCCGGACCCAAAAGTGCTTTATATTCAATGTTTTTTGATCGTTTTCTCAGATACAGATTCGCACCGGATCTGGAAAACATTGCCGACGGCTTAAGGCTAATCCGGATGGAATTGGCTTCAATGCTTTTTATGGTGCCATTTTCCAGGAAATTGATGGAAAGGCCTTGGGAATTCTTTATGATCATTTTGATGTTAATGCTAAAATACCTGTAAAATACTACTGATCTAATTAATTTGAACCCTTAGTGATCAAACGTATATAGAACGATGATCCAGCAAATGATACCGAAGCCGAAGGCATCGTACTATTCATTCCATTCAAATAAAAACCGCTCCTCAAGGTGTTTTGTCCGACTCCTTTGGAATCGGTAGTAAAGTATTGATTCATTTATTCTATAAGTGTTCGATGCCTTCGGCATCATTCAAAGAATGCAAAATAAAATTTCATAATACGCTAATTACAAAGGAATTACATCATAATATACATCAGCTTTTTAGCAAGATTCAATTCAATTTAATATTCAAGACAATTACTCTCCTGTGTTTATGGTCATATCTGAATACAATACGTTTACCGACGTGAATCATCTCTACAGCTGTATCACATATTCTCGCAGATTTGATCTTCGTCACGTTTGTACCTTCAAACACGATCTCCCCTGCCAGGTCCCGGTCTCCAAAGAGCGTGATCCTTATCTGACCGTCAGCCATTTCAATTCCAAGGATATCAGAGGTGCTGTGCAGAATGGTGATCCCGTCAGCGACAGTCATACAAAGCGGTGTGAGCACTCCATACAGAGCCGGCCATACGATCTCTCTCCCGTGGTAAGGTATGAAAATACGCTCACCATTTCGGGGATGGGTGTACGTAACGCTGCCTGCTTGTTCCTCATTATAGTAGTTCCCGATGAAAAGGATGCCCGAACCCGAATCGGTAAAGCGCTCTCTGACAGTAATAGAATCGTTGCTGGCCTCAGCCTGCCTTAACTTTGCGCCGGAGCGCCTTAAAATGGCTTCATAGACCGGTTTGTGCCCTTCTGTATCAAATCCCAGCCAGGTACCAAGATGGGTCAGCGATCCGTTGCCAAGCTCTTTGGTGAATCCGCAGCAGGAACCCCGGATGGTCCGGGCAATGATTTCCGCACCGGTGAGGGCGCTATCGGAATAAATGATCTGCGGATTGGCACACTTGACATCTTTGAGGTCAAAAACATCGATCAACGGAGAATCAATGGTCTCCTGTCCGGATGGTTCTATTGAAATGGCGTTTCGAAGGATGGTGCAGGGTTTCTGCGTCATCCCGCGGTCGGGCAAACAGGGAAAAATGACCAGGTTGCCTCCTGCACGGGAATAATCAACCAGGGTCTGCTGATCCACTGCATTCATCTCATCCGTGCTGAATGCCCACACCTGGCGGTAGGGGCTCAGTAATTCAGCTGAAGCTTTGCTCAGGTCGACCATATCATAATCAATGTTCAGTACCTGCAGTGCCTTCAGCAAACCGTCAAAATAAGCGGGCCGTCGAATGGCGGAAGCCACGAAACGAAGCCCGGAAGCTCCCTCTTCGGGTCGTTCAAGCTCCGTTGCATAATAAGGCGGATAAAAGAGGACGCATACCTCCGCTTTGCGTTTGGCTTCAACGATAAGTTCTTGGGCGATCCTGATGATTTCGCTCATACGTTTGACCAGTGGAAAGGCGCTCGTTGGTTCTCCTTCCGGTGTGAGCGGTGTGAACCAGTAGAATGTGGCACCGGAATAGCCTCTGCGTGCCGGATTCCTGCCCTGTGAAAACATGTAATAGTTCCAGCCGGTCAGTCCGTTGGCGATGCTGGCTTTGTAAAAAAGCTCCATTTCGCGGGGATTCGTCACGACGTGATATTCCCGTGAGCCACTTTGGAACTCGGCAGCAAAGAGGGGTTTGTCTCCCTGCATTACGCCGGTAATGTCGTTGATGATCCGGTCATCGTGCATGTTGCGGTGCGATACGAACTCAGGGATATGGTCCACACCGAAAATGATCTCGCTTTTATCCCCGAACAGCTCGTCGTACATGGTGATGTTGACCGGAAATTCATAGCCGCTGCCGTAGATCCAGCCCGGAAGGTTGTGGTAGAAGGGAACCGTAACACCCCTGTCGCGAGCCATTTGGCTCAACATCCGGAGATAATCGCCATAATAGCTTCTCCAGAAGAGGTGCCATTCATGATCGCGTCCCCGGTCGCCCCTGGATGTGTAGGGACGTCTGCCATCAGGAGGAAGCTCAATTTGATCAAAATCTCTGTAACCGGTCCCCCATAATGAATTCACTTCCTGAATGCCTGAAAATTTACCGGCCAGGTAAGCGATAAAACGATCCCTGACAGCGCCGCCGTAATCTGCCTGATGCGCCAGCCAGGAGAAGACGCCGATCTCGTTGCAGATCTGCATCATGATGACAGGCCCGCCGGAGGACATTTCGCGGTCGTGTATCAACGGCATGATGGCATCATACCAGTGAGCGACCATTTCAAGGTAAACGGGGTGAAACAGGCTGACTCCGTCACTTGCGACTATCTCTCCCTTGCTGTTGCGCATCCTGACCTGGTCAGCGTACTTCCGGAGAAACCAGTCGGGCAATCCGGCCCCGCGGGTTTCAGCAAGAATGAAAGGACCTGGCTTTACGATGCAATGCAGTCCATGGGAATGGCAACGATCCAGCCATCCCTTCAAATCGCGCTCAGGACAGCTTGTTCCATCAAAATCAACCACACCTTCCTCTGGTTCATGCCAGGCCCAGGGGATGTAGGTACTGACGGCGGTCAGGCCGGCCTCCCGGGCGGCATCCAGGTGCTTGTGCCATAACGCGCGGCTGATCCTGAAATAATGGATCTCTCCCGAGTTAAGGAATACTTTCCTGCCGTTGAGATAGAAATTATGGTCTTTGATTAGAAATGCCATCCTGATAGATTATTGTCAATGATAAGTATGCCCTCAATGCAAGCCCGGGACATTAATTCCGGGGCACATATTGGGGAATTTGGCCCTGTACCCCACCACCGTCCTCTCCCCTGCTGGCAGGGGTAGGGTACATTAAACAGCTGCTCCATTTTCTTCCTTCAACCGCTCCGAACTTCTTTTATCCAACAGATCCTTGATCTCACGGGATCGATTTTCGGTTAGTGAATAACGAAGAAGGAATATAATGGACAGGATGCTCAGCAGCAGCGGTAACCCGATCTCGACCACCCGCATCATTAAAAGCGTATACGGCGTTTGAATGGTGAGTTGCCTGGTTTCCTCCCGTGCAACATTAAGTTCATTATCCAGGTAATCGAGCGAGACAACCAGGTTCAGGTTTGCAATGCGGTTATTGATCCGGGTCATTTCCTGCATGATTTTGTTATAATGCTCTTTACTGTTTTTGGTTTTGAGGGATTTTGCCTGCAGGTGTGACATCAGATCAAAGGAGATCTTTTGGGCCTTTACCATTTTGGTTTGAAGGGTCAGCGGCATTGTCGTTTTGATGACGGAATGGATCAGGGTATCCGGATCCCCGGGTCGTAATGTTTCAAGCTGCACTTTTACCTTTTCCAGTCCGGCGATGGAAGTTTTTGCCGAATTCAGTGCTTTCGTCAGCATAGCGTTCCGCTGGCGCCGGTATGCCGTGATGCCATCATAGGTCTCGTCAGGTTCCTTGAGGGACTCCTTTTCGAGGTATTTAACAAAATTCCTTGATTCCTCCAGGGCTTCTGCACACTGAACCTTTGCGTTTTCAATCCATTCAGCGTTGGCACCCGGTTTTCCCGGGTATTCTTTCCAAAATTGCACCCTTGTTTGCAGTTCCCGTATGCCTCCCTGCAAACCATCCACTTTGGTGACCTGGATCTCATCGAACATCGTGAGAACGATCAGGGCACCTCCCACAAAGCTTGCCAGTGCGGTGCCCATCTTTATGAACCACCAGAATATGGAATAAAAACTTCCCTCGGACCGGTAACCCCTGTGTAATTCATCTTCGTCGCAGATATCACCCACCATGGAAGATCCCAGCGTGAAGAAAAACAGCATACCTGCCGAGAGCAGGACCGTGGGAATGATGATCAGGTAGGGGTAGTGCGGATTGTAACAGACAATTTTGGAGAGCTGCGCAAGGCACATAAGGATGATCGAAATGGAGAGGGTATTCCGCTTGCCCAGTTTCGGGCTTATGATGTTCAAAGGGAAAACAGCCAGTACGCCTGTAATGGCCCAGACGGTGCCGTTGATCCCCAGCATCGTGGCACCGGCATCCTTATCCCCGCCAAAAACATAAAATATGGGAATGTAGGATCCCAGGAGCTGGACAAAATTAAAGCCCATTGCCAGGGTGAAGATCGTCAGGGTGAGCATTACAAAGTTCCTGTTGGTGACAACGATCTTCATATCGTTCCAGAAGGGAGTCTTTTCGTGTTTGGCTGCCTTTACAAATCCCGGTTCGCGCAATTTAAAGAACCACCAGAAGGACAGCGGGATGAGGAAGGCAGCGATCATCAGGGACACATAGCGCATGCCGTCGGCTTCATTGCCTCCCGGGCCCCTGAAGATCTCCAGCCGGGCGAGTTTGATGAGCCACGGCGTGCTCATGGCAAACAGATTGCCGACGAAACTCTTGGCACTGAAAAGGCGGGTGCGTGCATGGTAATCTGTGGTCAACTCCATGCCAAGGGCTCCGTGAGGGATTTCGAAGATATTGACAGCAGTAAAGAACAGCAGCAGTGCAATGAGAATATAGCCCAGCTGAAACGCCTGGTAGCTGGATTCGGTCGAGAACCAGGTCTGCACCATCTCCCCCTTCGGTATCCACCACATCACAACGAAGAAAACAGCCACCAGGAGCCCGCCGATCAGCAGGTAAGGCCTCCGCCTCCCCCAGCGGGTACGCGTATTGTCGGAGAGATGCCCGATGATCGGATCGGAGATGGCATCCCACAAACGGGGGATGATCAGGATGAGCCCCAGCCAGAAAGCACTGAGGCCCAGGCTTATGTTGCCCATCAGTCCCACCATGATCCCGGCAATGTTGAAAAGAGCGATCGGGATGATGCCTCCGGCGCCATAAGCGGCCAGCTGGGAGAACTTGATCTTATCCGCCGGCCTTGTTGTCTGCGCTGCACTAGTTTCCGTTTCTTTCATCAAAATCAATATTGATATTTTTTCTTATTCTTGGCAATACTCACCAAAAACAGCAAACCCAAAAAATTACCTGATGATTCATAGTCACCTCCTGAAGGAGGTGAGGTCAGTAAATTTTTAAACTCGTAATATCCCTCCATCGTATTTTGAAAATCCATTGAATAGACCAGGTTTGATTTCAAAAGTACGTTATGGAAAGCAAAACTTAATCCTGCACCTGTAACAAAACTCCCCTGAAATGAATTATCCGGGCTAGCTGCATACAAGTAAAATTCCTCCCGTGATTCAGTGTCATCTCTATTATGAAATACAACGGAAAGTTCTTGCTCACCCGGTGGAAAATATCTCACTTTCAAACCAGAAATGAAGTTTGCAAATAGTCTTTTATTTACCTGGATATTTAAACGAATAAGTAATGGAGCAGACATTGACGGCATTGCATATGCTCTGTATTTGTCAGCAAAGTCTACCTCAAACTGATCGTAAATATCCTCTGCCCGAAACGTACACTGAATGTTATATACAGGTTCAAGGGCAACAATAATCCCTGTGATAACGGACCATTTCCTGTCAGGATAGAAATCATATTCAATTCCTGCATTGTAACTCCAGATTGGAAAGTTCTCAAAGGAATAATCACCATACTGGGGATAAATTTTGCCCTTGTTATAGAGAACAGGGCCGGCTATAATCCCCCACTTTCTGAATTTGGAGAGGGCAATGTATTCTTTATTCTTCTGGGCAAAGAGTTCCGTACCAAGAAACAGGATCAGGAAAAGCACTGGCATTAATCCGATTTCAGGCTTTATTCCCCTTTTCATTCTTGATTATTTTCCGTATTTCTTCGTAATTCACCGGAATTTCAACAGTCGAAATATACCAGAGAATTTCATAATCAAGACCAAAATATTCATGGCTAATCTTATTCCTCATTCGGTACATCTCTTCCCAAGGTAATTGGGGATTTTTTTCTTTGAACTCAGCGGGCAGATTTTTAGTGGCTTCACCGATTATTTCGAAATTCCTAATAATTGCATCGATGGTTTTAAAGTCTTTCTTAAAACTGATAAAGTCCATCCCTTCGAGATACTCCTGTATCCTCAGCATTGATAGCTCAATGTCTTCTAAAAAATGAAGATATGTACGGCTCGTTTTCAAATGAATATTACCTGCTTCAAGATGGAATCTTTGAGATGCTTTTTAATTGCAGATGTGGTGACAAGGTCTACCTCCTTACCTAACTGGTCTTCAAGCATTTTTTCCAATTTAAAAAACTTCCATCCACAGGGTTGTGAGAATTCAACAAGGATATCGATATCACTTTGCTCATCCTGCATACCGATTGAATAAGAGCCAAAATAGCCAATTCGACTTACGTTGAATTCGTTCCTGAGGAAAGGAAGAAGTTTCTTAAGTTTTAATTCAATATCAGTTTGCGATAGACTCATGACGCTAAATTAAAAAGAATATTTTTTCATTCAATAATAAATTATGACCTCGGCAGGTACCTCTTTTACTGTAATTTCTTTTTCATTGAAGTCCTTCATCTCCACACCGTTGGCCACCACTTTTACCGGCATTTTTGATCCGTTAAAGTTCCTGATTTTAATTCCATTTTCAGGAAGTTTTACATCACCGAAAATGGAAAATAAATACTTATTATTGTCTTTTATGATAAAATAGGAGACCTCACCGTAATAGGTTGGCAGGTTCTCCACCGACATTCCCTCCGGGGCGTCGATCCAGTCCTGGTACAGGGCCGAAGCCAGGACCAGCGACTGGTCATACTCATTTTCGTAAACAAACATGGCCCGTACGGCATTGAGAAAATCGCTTCCGCACCAGGTATGGGGCATATCACCGATAAAGCCCGGATGCCGGTCATCGTTCCATACCACTTCGGCCCAGTGGTGCCATCCCTGCGGACGCTGGTCATCCAGAAAAAAGTCGATCAGTTCGTGCGCCCGGTCCGGTTGATCCAAAAGGATAAAGGAACCGATCAGGCGATTCTCGTACGGAGTGTAATTGATCCAGTCGATTTTCCCATCCCTCCGGCTCTTGAAATATTCATAGTACCGGTCAAACGTGTTATACACCTGCGGCCTGGGAAGGTTATTCAACTCGTTGCAGGGCGTCAGGGCAATGGTGGTGGAAGTGGCATCAAAATCACCCAGCTCGACACATCCTGGAATGTAATCGATGTTCTTATATTTTATCGCAAGATCCAACGAATTGTACAGGTTTTCACTGAATATGTCGCGGACTTTTTCCAAACGTTCCTGGTTTTCTTTTTCCCCGAGGATTTTCTTAATCTCCACGGCATCTTTTAGTCCTTTCAATGTAAAAAAATTATCCCAGTATGAATGCATTGGCTTAGCGGAATAGCCTTCATGACTGATGGATTCCGGCACCAGTCCGTAAAGGGCACGTACGCTGTCCTTTCCGTATTTATAATGATCCGTCGACCGCTCAGCAACCAGGGACTCGATGTATTCCACCGCCTTCAGGATATTCTTGTTCTTTGAACGGAGAAAAGCAGTATCCTGCGTGAAGTTGAAATACTCACGGATCAGGTAGATGAATTGACCATGGCTGTCGTTTTCGGGAACAGGATCCGGTCCCCTTGTATCAACCACACAGGGAACTTTACCGTTTTCGTACTGGTGATCCGCGTACCAGTCAATGAAATCTTTTACTTCCGGAACGATACCGGATTTGAGAAGTGCTGATGAAGTCAGGGCCCCATCGCGTATCCAGCTGCGCTCATAGGAACGGGAGCCAGGCTGTATCCCCACCCGGTCACGGTTCACTAAAATGTAGGCCAGGTTAGATTTGTATGTATTGACGATCCTGTCGGCAGATGCGGGTAAATTGAACCGGATGTGCCCTGTCTTCTCTTTCCAGAATTCGGTCATCTTTGTGAATTCACCGGCGAAATGGTCTGCATTCCTTTCACCTCCGACAGGTTGCTGGGTATAAAACGGGACGGTGACGAAGAACCGGGTTTGCGCGCCCGCTTCCAGGTGAAGGGAATACCTGATGACTCCATTGGCCAGCCCTTGCTGATCAACAGCAGCATGGCCCTGCGGTAAGACTCCTTTCCGCAGCAGATCAACCACGTTCCCTTCATCAAAACCGGCTGCCCCGAAGTAATCGTATTTCTTCCGGGATGTGATCACTTTATCATCAACAGCAATGCTACCACCGGTCAACTCACGAATGGATCTTATTTTTCCGGCACCCCCGGCAAGATTCAGGAACTGGTAATAAGGATTGACCTGGAACGGCCTGATCAACAGATAGAACTCAAAATCCTTGGGCTGGTCCGATAGATTCTCAAAAGCATACTGGATCAACAGAACGGAATTCCGATTGGCTTCTCCGCTTGCAGCCACACCGGTTGTAAATTTCAGATCCCTGCAGTTCCAGGTGACAGAAGGGACGAAACTGAATTCACCGTTATCATCCGAAAAGCCCATTGCCTGTGTCGTCTGAACATTGCTCCAGTTGTAAAGCGAATCGCCCACCCTGATCATGGGTTCGATGGAAAACAGAGCCTTATCCACCTCAACCATACCATCTTCGTTGATCATCGCTTCTTTCACGTCATTGTTCACCCCGGTGATCGTCCAGTAGGAGGCCTGCTCCAGAAAGTACCGGGGATAATTGCCTGCCGTTGAATTTTTGGCCGCATAGATCAAAAGATCATTCAGCGTCAGTGAGCTTTTGACATCCAGGAATTTTACTTCGCGAATGGCATACCCTTTTTCCGAATTGCCCTTTTTAAGATTAATCTTCAGAAATTTTGCCTCTGCTTCCGGTAGCCGGATAAAGCTGACATCCGTGTGATTGGAAGAGACGGAATAGACCTGATCCCATTTCAGACCGTCCTCTGACAGCAGGATCTCAAAAGCCTCAGCCGAATGGTCCTTCAGCCAGGCGATCTGCAGTCCGCCAAACTCCCGCTTCATTGTGAAATCAATAACAATACTCTGATCATTCCCTCTCTTGCTTTGCCAGAAAGTCTCACCGGAATGATCCAGCATGGAGCAGGATGCATGACGTTTCAGAGAGGAAGAAGCAGTTAGGGATGGCTGGGGATATACCTTTGTCTCGGGCAGAAGGGGCTCAAACTTCAGGTCATCCAGCCAGATGGTGCCTTTGCCACCGACAAACGAGGCGATTGTAAACTCGATCCGGTCGATGCGTCTGAGGTTTTGATCGGCGGCAGGTCCCCAGGCGAACTGGATATGCCTTTTTTTGATCCGGATCTTTTTCCATTCTTCCGGGAAATCATAATTGCGGTTATTCACCCACCAGACATTGTTTCCTGTGCTGTCGATAAATTTGATCTCAAAATTATTGGCAGGCGAATCGGCTCTGAAATAAAAAGAAAATTCATAATTATCGGGAAGGTCTACAGGAAAAAGCTTCTGTATCCCCCCATAACCGGTTCCTTTAGTAAAATCATAATCGAACCGGATCGCATTGCCGTTCATCCCCTCTTCATTAGTGAGGCTGACGGTGACACCGTCGGATTTATTGAAGTTCCAGCCTTCCTTGTTCTCAAAATCATCCAGGGTAGTGACCTGGGCTGTGAGCATGGCAGTTGAAGTGATCAGCAGAACGAAAAAGACAGTTTTCCTGATTATCATAAGCTTCATAATTGCTTTTAATGTTAAAAATCAATGAAATCGAAAAAATGTACCCATTTACCCCTCCCTCTCACTGCAAATATTCGTATCCGAGCCTTGCCAGCCCTTTCTGAATGACCGGATCCTGCATCACATAGTTCCACACCAGACCGGTACGAAAGTTTTCAATCATCATCAGCATCGGTCCCTGGTCAATACCGATAAAGTCATCATCAATCCAGTTGGCCGTCATATTGAATGAGTCATAAAAACCATACCTGCCCCAAAGTCTCCCATCATAAGCCGAGAGCATCCACTCAGCGGTCGGCAGCACGATCTCCGGAGCAAAGGGCAGTGAAGAAAGCGGCCCGTAAGGGGCAATCGTACCATCGTCAAAATAGTTATGATCGGGACCGCTGGTCCCGCGTCCGGCATAACCCAGGAACTTCTTATCATCGAAATCATATTTCTCGGTGGGGCCGTCGGATGCAGTGATTCCCCAGCAAAGTGAATCATAGCCAACCCAGCCTTTGGGATTGTCGATGGCGTACTGCCGCTGAACGTAGGTTGCACGGCGGGAGTTCTCATAGTATTCGATGCCTTTGTCTTTCATGTACAAGTCAACCAGGCCGCGATAATCAATGAAGGCCTGGGAGAACTGGTGGCCGAACAACGGAGGGAAAGCCACATGGGAAAGACCTTCGTAAGGCGTTTGCCATTCATAGGTTGATAACCATGACTGATAGCTTCTTTCCACATTTTCCATCCCTGTGCCGGCAGCCAATACGTATAGGAACAGGCCTTCGTTGTAACCGCTCCAGCCAAAATCGAGCAAACCCTTTTCCGGTGACCAGGCCATGGAGATCGCATGCGGATGTTTCGCGGTTTCAGGCAATTCAAGGAAGTTCCATTCCATCCGGCCAAGCAAATGTGTTGCCAGGGTGCGGATCTTGTTTTCCACATCGTTGTCCAGGCTGTAATAGTTCCGTGCAAAAAGGATCCCCATCATCAGCAGGCCGGTATCGATTGAAGAAAGCTCGCAGTTCCATTCCCGTGTACCGGTTTTCATATCCAGGAAGTGGTAGTAAAATCCCTTGTACCCCGTGACAGCCGTGTCAGCGCTCTGGACAGAGTTGTTAAAGAAATTGAGCATCTTCAGGGTGATTTCTGCTGCATGTTCCCGTGTGATCCAGTTTCGTTCGGCGCCGATGGCAAAACAGGGAATGCCAAATCCGGTGGAGGCGATGCTGGCCGGTGCCCAGGCTGCTGCACGGTCCTTCACAATACCCCAGTCGGGATGATGCTCATTCAAAAAGAAAAGAAACGTCTTTTGCTGGATCGAATCGAGCATGGTTTCCTGATCGGGTGACAGGGGATAATTTACCTTTCCCTGGGATTTGAAGGCCAGCTGCTCCGTCGGGGGAGCACACATTGAAAAGGCAAAAGCAATGAACAGCAATAGAATGCTGACTTTATTCTGATCGTTCATGGGTATCCTTGTTTTTGGGATGCTGGATTGTAAAAATAAAAAAAAATTGCATTGTTGAAGAATAACAGGAACCTCAATGATGATACGAATAAACGTGAATAATCCGGGCAAATCCTTCCGATAAGGACATATTTTTTAACATTTTTTTTCGTCTTGATTTTTTTGATTTCTATGTATATTTACCACCTAAAACAAAAAGGGATATTCTTTCTGATCGTTGACAAATTAACCAAAGCACCAGCAGGCATTTCAAAATCACGATATATTTTTTTCATAATTCATTGATTGCATAACTTGGATTGATTGCAGATGATTAATTCATTACAAACAAAAAACCATGAAAACGAAATTATTCTTTGCACTTCTGTGCCCTGTTCTGATGCTCTCCAGCTGTCAGAAAGATGATGAGCCAACTACGGCTAACCGTGAATGGACAGTCATTGGGTATTTCAACGGCAACAATAACCTCGACCACACCCAGGCAGGCACCAGCTACATCATTGGTGATGTACAGGAGATGGAACATGCAGGTTGTTCGGATCAGGTAACGTCCATTGTCATGCTCAGTTCCCTTAAAACCGGCGGGAATGCCAATTATTACAAAATTGAAATAGGGGAAAACCAGTTGCCCGACCAGGTTAAATCGCCGATGCTGGAGGATCTGGGCTCCAAGGACATGTCGGACCCTCAAACCCTGATTAATTTTATCAAATATGCAGTTGACAACTATCCGGCTAAAAAGTATATGTTGATATTGAACAGTCACGGAGGCGGATGGTATGGGATAAGTCCTGATGAGGCCAATGGCAGTGGCGATATGATGAGCCTTCAAAACCTGCGGACGGCCCTGGCCTCAGGTCCGCATTTTGATGTGATCGTTTTCCATGCCTGTCTGATGAGCATGACAGAGGTGGCATTCGAAATTAAGGATCTTGCGGATTATATGGTATCCAGTGAGATATCCATGCCGGCCCTCAGCGTACTTGGCGGGGATATATGGCTCAAGGAACTGATCGACAATCCCACCATGACTTCATTAGACCTATCCAAGCGAATTGTGCAATGCGTTTATGACAATGGTGCGCTTGCACAGAAAACAACCCATATGGCGGTCACTGATTTGAAGAAGATGGATCTGTTAGGCGCCAAGATCGCTAACCTGGGTAACAAACTCACCACGGAAGTAACCCAGGAAACCTGGGCCGAAGTATTTGAAGCATGGAGTGAAACCCATTACATCAATGAATCATTCCCTTCGTTTACGGACCTGCGGGAGTTCATCAAGAAACTACAGCAAAAACCCGGGCTCAGCCAGGTTAATTTAATCACCCAGGCCTGTTCTGAGGCCTTATCCGCCTTTAATGAAACCGTACCCTTTACCAAGAACTACCTTCAGAACTCCAGCCAGCCCTATGGAGGGTTAACCATTCATTTTCCCAATAAAGTGGAACAATTCGATGAAGCCAAATATACCGATCTTAAATTCAAGGATACCAACTGGTACAATTTCCTGAAAATTTTTATTGAAAACACGCAGGGAGGCGGTGGCCAGGTCGGGGATACGGAAGTGGGTATTTCAGGAGCGGTGACCTTTCCCGGCCACACCCTATCGGGTCACACCTATGTCTACGTGTACACGGTGAGCGGAACGGAGGTCACATTGCTGGGATATATCAACACCCAGGCCGATGGGACTTATGAGGCTCTGATCCAAGGCATAACGCAGGCAACTGATTTTGCTTTTGAAGCGTTCGATGATGCCAACAACGACCAATCTCTTTCTTACGGAGAAGGATATGGTTTTTGGGATCTGAATGGCAACAGTGTCTGGGATGATATTTTAAACGCACAACCGGGCAATGCGTATAATAACATCAACGTTGTCCTGGCTCCTTTCAATGGGAAGGCTGCGCAAAAAGACGGGCCGCTGCTGTCAACCGATGGGAATTACCTGAACAGTGTGCCCACACAACGACAAATCCCGAATATTTCGAACTGATTGCAGATCGATTGTTCACTTGGGGCAATCTCCTGGCTGGATTTTCCGTGTGATTTTGACCGTAAAAATGTGACGGATTTACAACATCATTATTGGTTTGTTTGCCATGGTATGAAGATTTCCCCCCTAATCCGAGCCCAGGTTGCCTTTGAAACAGGTGGCCGGGTTTGGAAGGAGATATTCCTGGTCACCCAACACCACTTACTCAACATACAGCTAATTGTAAGTTATTTTGTTAGTAAATAAAAACGGTTACAGAATTATAAATTCATGTAACCGTTGATAGTTCAGTGAACCCGGAGGGACTCGAACCCCCAACCTTCTGATCCGTAGTCAGATGCTCTATCCAATTAAGCCACGGGTCCCCAAACCAGCTGCAAAGGTAATACAATTCCCCCATCCTGCATTCTTCATACTTCATTTTTCATCATTCATTATCTAAGCTGCAAGCAAAATAACCACCCATGACGCGAGGCGCTCCCGACTTTCGTTGGGACAAACTCCGCGCCGAGCAAATAACCACGAATGACCACGACCGACTTTATCGTACCTTTGTACCAATTTACTCCATGAAGGACCATTCTCGTTATATCACCGACGACTTCGGAAGATCATTCTTTTTATATGAATGGCTCCCGGAGGATCCTCCATCCATTAGGGGTGTTGTGCAGATCGTTCACGGGATGATGGAACACGCAGGCCGGTACGCCCCGCTGGCGGAATATATGACCACCAGGGGATTTGTGGTCGTTGCCGAAGACCATTTCGGGCACGGCAGGACCGCTCCCGATCCGAAAGCGCTGGGTCACCTCGACGGAAAGAAAGGATGGCAGGGAATCCTCAGACAGTTAAAATCCGTGATGCTGGACTTCAAGGAACACTATTCCGGCTTACCCTTCACCCTTATGGGGCACAGCATGGGATCCATACTGGCACGGCACTTTGCAATCCTGCACGGAGAAATGCTGGATGCGCTGATCCTTTCAGGCCCGGATCATACGACACTGCCGCTGATCGGTGCAGGGAGAGTGCTTGCTGGAGGCTCAGGCTTCCTCTATGGCCATCACTACCGGAACAGGATGCTCAACTACCTAACGTATAAAACCTTTAATCATCATTTTAAACCCAATCGTACCGCTTTCGACTGGCTCACGACAGACCAGGAGACCGTTGACAACTACCTGAATGATCCTCTATGCGGCTATCCATCCACCTCCGGATTTTATCGGGGAATGTTTCACGGGCTGCTATCCATCAACCGCTCCCGAAACTTAAGGCACATTCCTGACAACCTGCCTGTGTTGCTTTATTCAGGAAGCGAGGATGCGGTGGGAAAGTTTTCAAGTGGGCCCCGGAGGATTGCGCGTCAGTTGAAAGAAGCGGGGATCAGGGATATCACGATGCGCACCTACCCCGGTGGCCGGCACGAGATGCATAACGAATCAAACCGCCAGGAGGTCTTCGCTGACATTGCAGATTGGATCGTTATGAAAACACACGTCATTGAACGAAGTTCCATTTAACAAGGCCACAATGGCACCTGAAGATCTCATTCGCAAATACTACCCTGAAGGATCCCTCTCCTTTGATTATCTGTTCATTCACAGTCAAAAAGTGACGGAAGCCGCGCTCAGCATTGCTGCGCACAATCCGTCGCTGCACCCCGACACCGAACGCGTCCGATGGTCAGCCATGCTGCACGACATCGGCATCTTCATGACCCAGGCGCCTGAGATCGGATGCACCGGCCCTTTTCCCTACATCGCCCACGGCTACCTGGGCCGGGAGCTGCTGGAAAAAGAAGGGTTGTACGAGATCGCACCGGTATGTGAGCGGCACATCGGGGTTGGTATCTCCCTGAACGACATCGTGGTCAACAATATGCCGCTTCCCCACCGCGAAATGGTCCCGGTGACGATCGAAGAAAAAATTGTATGCTACGCGGATAAATTCTATTCCAAAAGCGATAGGTACCTGACCACGCCAAGACCGATCGAGCACATTCGGAAAAAGATCAAAAAGTACGGAGAGGATAAGATCGGGATCTTTGAGGAATTTGTCGGGTTATTCGGGGTCATCTATCTTTATGAATGACATCAACGGTTTTAATCCGCTCACAAGGATCATATAAACCGCTTGCCGGCTTCGGTGTCAACTGTGAATGCTTTGTAAGGGCTCTTTGCTTAAGTGTTTGAATCCCGGAAAGGATCCGTGGCATTGAAATCCGGCCTGAACGAATGCGTGCTGGAAAGCTCCTGGATCCACCCCCTGTGCATCCCCAGCGATTCCATTCGCTGAACGACCTGCGCATATTCCTTTAAACTCACCGTGCGGCCAAGCTGGGAATGATCCCAAACCCTCGGAGTAGGGTAATACTGCGACATAAGCGAGATGTGGACATTGGGCGAGAGATGCTCTGCGATCTGCTCCAGAACCTCCAGGCTGTTCTGAACGTGGCCGGGCAACACCAGATGACGGATGATCATGCCACGCTCCGCCACACCGGCAATTCCGGGGATCAGCGTGGATCCCACCTGCCGGTACATTTCAACCAGACTTTGCAGTGCAACGGAAGGATAATCTTTCGCACCCGAGTAGGCTTCGGCCAGTTTTGCATCGGCATACTTAAAATCCGGAAGGTATACATCAATGAGTCCTTCCAGCTTACGGAGCTCTTCCACCTTGTCGTAGGAATTGGTGTTGTAAACGAATATGGGATGGTGGTCCCGCGCTTTTAGTTCTGCAATGATGGCTTTGGTATGCGGCAGAAAATGGCTGGGTGAAACAAATCCCACATTGACGATCCCCCGGTCGAGGATCCGGGTAATGTCCCTGATCACCGGCTCGATGTCGTCACCATAACCCGGAATAAAAGCGTGCCTGTCGCTGATCTGGTAGTTCTGGCAGTAGACGCACCGCAGGTTGCAGTGCCCGAAAAAAATGTTACAGATCCCCCTGTCCCCCGAAATCGCCGGTTCTTCGCCCCTGTGAATGCAGATGGAGCTGATCGCGTACGACGCATCTGCGTTGCAGTAACCCAGCTTCAATGAGTAGCGGTCAGCACCGCAGTTGCGCGGGCATATGCGGCATTGTTTCAGTTCGGGGAAAGGTTCCAACGGTTCAGGATTGAACGAATGCCACGAATTTAAACGAATTAACCGAATCACGAAAAACTAATTTAAAAAAGTCTTGGGAGGTTATAAAATAGACATTAATTTTGGCTCCTCTGAAAGATCGTTCTTCAGGAAAGAGGTAGTACTGAATTTGACAGAGGATGATTGTTCGAAAAAAACTCAAATACCTAAAAATAAACATCATAGGATTAACGCTCCTGGTCCTCTCCGGTTGCACCACCCTGCGCCTGGTGGAGATCGAAGAACTGGTGCCGGCTGATATCACGCTGCCATCCTCTGTAAAGGTACTTGGGCTCATTAATCCGAACTTTCCGGATGATGTGGATACTGCCCTGAGCTCCCACGTGGCAGAATACCTCCGGGAATCGAATCTGACCTCCACGGAGATCACAGAATCTGTGCTGAAAGGATTCAGGGATGTGATGGCTTATTCACCCCGCTTCCGCTATGTGGACATCCACAGTGATCTGGAGATACCGTCCGACACCACAGATTATATGGGTTTATCCTTATGGGAGCAGATCAGAAAGGTAAGCCACGACAGCGTGGTGGATGCCCTGGTGACGATCAGGGTGATGGATTTTGTCGACAACGTCTATGTAGCCATCCATGAGGATATTGATCTTGAGCTGGAGGGAACCATTGAAGTGACCAACACGTGCAAAGTGCTGGATCCGGTTGAAATGAAAGTTATTGATAACCATACATATACACTCACAGGCTATGGTTACTCGGAAAGTGATTACCTGGATATATTGTTCAACATGCGCTCCAGCAGAAGGCGGGCAGCCCTGGATGCCTGTTTCTGGAGCGGGCAGGAATATGCTTTCCGGATCACCCCCGTCTGGGAAACCACCACACGGAGATATTATACCTGGCCAGGGGATGTTTCCAAACGCGCGAAGGAATTTGTCAGTAAGGACGATTGGCTCTCCGCCGCACGGATATGGAAATCAGAGACTACCAGTTCCAAACGGTCGGCAGCTGCCATGGCCTGTTTTAACATGGCACTGGCCTGCGAGATAGAGGATAACCTTGAAATGTCGCTCTATTGGGTAAAGCAGTCCGACTCGCTTCAGCCGTACCGGATTGCCACACAGGATTATATCCAGCTGTTGGAGGACAGGTTAAAAGAGAGAGCCACACTTGATCAGCAAATAACGATCGAATGAGGATAGTTCCTGCACTGGTATTTCTTTGCTGCATGCCTTTTGTGCAACTGGCCCAGGATGATCCCATCAGGGGATCTGTCCTGACGGTCATGACCTACAACATCCGCCTCAACACCCCCGATGATGGCACCAATGCCTGGAAATTCCGCAGACCCGCGGTCGTAGCACTCATCAACGACCATCAGCCAGACATCTTTGGCGTACAGGAAGCCTTGCACGATCAGATGAAGGATATGCGAAAAAGCCTGCGGGATTATTCCTGGTTCGGAGTGGCACGGGATGATGGCAAAACCAAAGGGGAATATTCTGCAGTTTTTTATAAGCAAAAAAGATTCAAACGATTGGATGGCAGCACCTTCTGGCTGAGCGAAACGCCTGACAGTCAGGGCTCCAGGAGCTGGGACGCCGCCTGTGTGCGCATTGTCACGTGGGTAACGTTAATGGACCGGTGCACCGGCAAAACCCTGTTCTTTTTCAACACCCATTTTGATCATATGGGGGCAGTTGCCCGGTTGGAAAGTTCAAAGCTGTTATTATCCAGGATCCGGGAAATTGCCGGCGACAGTCAGGTGATTTTAACGGGTGACTTTAACCTGAAAGAGTCTGAAGAACCTTACAGGATCCTGACCGACGAATTCAGGGAGTATCATCTGACCGATACGCGACACAGAACCGCAACTGCGGAAGGTCCGGATCACACGTATATGGGATTTGACTTCGTGGGCGAGCCCGGCGATATCATTGACTATATTTTTATCCGAAATTTCAATGAGGTCCTTTCCCACCGGATCATCATCGACAACACCAGCGGCATCTACCCATCCGATCATTTGCCGGTAATGGCAAAAATACTATTCTATTGAATGCCTGCCGATATGAAATCCCTGCGGGATTCTACCTAATCCCAAATTATTATGCTTCATGCCTCTGTGCCTTTGTGCCTCTGTGCCTCTGTGCCTCTGTGCCTTCCATCCACGTCCCCTCCGGAACCCGATAATCCGGATAAAGTGTCACAAAGATAAAATTGAGGCAAACGCGACCACCTCCGCGGGTCCTGAACTGAAGATGGCAGGAATACCCATCCCCGTTGGAATCGTGGTAATCCTCAATTTCCGGCTTGCCGAAAAGTTTGGTGATGGTGTTGTCGTGACTGAGCGCTGAGTAAACGAATGCCGACACCGGCACATAATCCAGCGTCAGTTCGATCCCTTCCCGCAACCTCCACTTCGACGTCTGGTCCTCCTCCGTGGCCGGCCGTGAGAAACCGTACATCGTGAAGGAAAAGAACAGAATGATGATGAACTTCAGCAGTTTTTTGTACATGAATGGTTCAACTTAGCCTCTTCAAATATACGTGATTTTAGTAACTTAGCCAAAAATACTTCTGAAATGAAAGGAATGAATCCCGGCCTGTACCTGCTGCTTCTTTTTCTTGCCTTCCTGGCCGCCTGTCAACAGCCTCCTCTGCCCGCCGGCGATTACCTACGCATCCAGGCTGAGGCGGATGATCCGCTGTATGCAACCTACACGGCAGCCATGGAACGGTCAAGACTATACGGGGATAAAGGATACAAAATGGATTATTATTCTAACTGTTACCCTTTGAATTACTCATCCGACCAGGCAGGCCGGATGTTTGCACTGTTCAAGGTTGATCAGGTGGTGGTCAGGAACATCGGTGAGTACCACCGGAAACCTGTGGTCCACTATTCCTTTCCGGATATGGTTATCCTTGAATATCAACCCTTTGAAGGCATACAGGTGACGGAAACGTTCATGGTTCACAGTTCACGCTGCGCACTGGCCGACATGCAGATCACGAACCTGTCGGCGGTTCCCCACCAGGTGGCGATCTACCCCATCATCGAACTGGCGAACGACTCGCTGCAAATACTGGAATTCGATGAAGCAGCCAACGGTTATCAACTCTATCACTATGAGAGCCCGAAACGACTGATCAGCAACCTTCGCGTGAGCTATGGTTATCCCACCCACTTGCGCGACCTTTTTGTGGTAAATGATCCCGTTTATTCCTATGGCGGATATTCAGGTTCCGTGGATGATTTTTACAACTCCATTAAAACGGATTTCTATTCAGACGACCGGCCCGATACGCTGAACCGGCTAAGGAATGGTTATACCGATTTTGTTGCCCTGCATGCAAAATTACAGCTTGAACCTGGTGTTACAAGGCAAATTAGGTATGTCAGGGGAATACAGGGCCAGCAGGAAAATACGGCTGACCTGAGAGCGGAGGTGGATTCGCTGAAGCAAATGGATCTTGATCCGTTTTTTCAGAAGAACACTGAACTTTTCGCCCTGATCCCGGGGATCGGTTTTAAGGATGAGGCGGATAAGCTGGTTTATCTCAGTGCATTCAATCTTGCACGGGGATGCATGTACCCGCCGGCCGGGGAAACATCGTACAACTCCTACGCATTTTCACGCGAGCCGCTCTGGGGTTGGGGCCACGGGCACCAGGTGCTGCACGAATCCCTGAGCATGCTGGCCTACGTCTACCTGGATCCGGCCTCGGCGGAAGGATCGCAACGTGTCTATATGGAACAGCAGCGCGAGGACGGCCTCATCGCCTATCGGCACGGTCCGCGCGGTCGGCAGGATTATCCGCATTACAGCACCATCTGGCAGGATACGATGTCAACCACCTCTGCCCCGTTCTTTTCCTGGATCAACTGGGAGGTGTACCAGGTCAGCAAAAACAGGCAATTCCTGGAAGACGCATACGAAAGCGGCGTAAAGTACGTCAACTGGCTGATCCAGAACCGTGATTTCGACCACGACAGCCTTTTTGAATGGGGACCCTACGGGATCATCGAGAACGTGCGCGACTGGTACAACGCCGTATTCCAGGTGTCGGCCGAACGGTACCTGGATGTGGATAAAGAAGATATTTCGGATGAGCTGGAATGCCTGGACCTGAGCTTGATGGTGGTGAAGGAGATGCGGTGTTTGGGCGAGATGGCCTCGGAACTTAATGAGAGGAGAGAGGAGAGAGGAGAATGGAGAGAGGAGAGAGAGGGGAAGGGTGAGGGGGAGGGGAAGGGTGAGGGGGATGAGCAAGGATACACTATCAAAGAGCAAAAAGCAAAGAGCAAAGAGCAAAATGAAGCGGATTGGAGTCTGGAGTCGGAGTTATGGAAATTATATGCAGATAGAATAAGTGCTAAGATAAATGATGTGATGTGGGATGAAGAAAGTCAGTTTTTTTACAGCGTGAATCGCGTGGATCATTCGTTCTTTTTTATGGACCGGAATCTGAGGCGGCAGGAGATCATCGGATTCCTGCCGTTGTGGGCAGAGGCAGTCTCAGAGGAAAGAGCCGCTTTGCTTGTGAAGACCCTGACCGATACCACAAGATTCTGGCGTAAATACGGTGTCCCCACCCTGTCGGCAGCGGATGAATGGTATAGTCCGTACGTGGATTACTGCTGCAAATGGAACGGGCCCGTGTGGCTGTTGTGGGACTATATGGTCTGCGACGGGCTGAAGAATTACGGGTATGACGATCTGGCAAGTGAACTGGCGGAGAAGATGCTCCTGGCGGTCAAGACACAGTTATCCAAAAACCACAACTTCTGGGAATCGTACAGCCCCGATAATGACGTGCTGAACTGCCCGTCGAATTACATCTGGGATGCAATAATAGCGAAGGTGCTCGTTGATGCTTTTCTTGAATAACGATAGCTGATTAGCCAGATAGAAGTAGAGGTGGAAATCGAAGCAGATATTTGAAAGGAAATCTGATAGGATGATATCGCACATATTTCACATTTCGTATTTCCTTTTGCAAATCTATCTCTCCTTCCACCTCTGCTTCTATCTGGGTAATCAGCAATGGTAATTCATTCAGGGTGAATCAACAACACACCGGAAGCCTATTGTAGCGCACCGGTCCAGCGACGGCGCCACCATCAGCAGCACCTCCGGGTGATCCACCGGCAGCGGACCACCGGTGACGTACCAGATGCTGGAAGTGGGATAATAGTGGCTGCCGCCGCGGATCAGGCCGAAATAGTACGCACCGTTGTCGTACACCTGATCGATCAGCTGCCAGACATTCCCGACCATGTCTTCCACGCCGAATGGACTTGCGCCTTGCGGAAACGCGCTGACAGGGGTGGTGTGGTTGGACCTGTAATTGCATAACGTTGAATCCATCTCGTTCCCCCAGGGATATTTGCGCATATCACCCCCCTGGGCTGCATATTGCCACTCCATTTCCGTGGGTAATCGTTTGCCGGCCCAATCAGCATACGCCCATGCGTCTTCCAGGGAAACATAGACCACCGGGTGATCCAGCATGCCGGGTGCAGGCTTCCCATGGTCCCAGTGACGAAGGTAATTACTGGTATCGGCAGGCACATAGCCTGATTGCTGAATGAACTGATAAAACTGTCCGTTGGTGACTGGATACCGGTCCATGCAGAATGGATTCATCCGGATCGTTATCGTATCACTGTAATCCGGATAGACCATGAAAGGTTCGAGCGTCGAGGGATCACGCATGGTGTAGAACCGGAAATCGCCAGCCGGGATTGTGACCATTGCTTCCAGGCAGGCCGTAAAAGGCACTGTTTTCTGAGGATTCGATATCAGCCGCGGGTATCCGAGCTTTGTCGTGACCGATCGTTCATCGATCAGGTGGTCATCTTCGAATAACTTGACGACATAGACCTGCTCGTGCCTCCGAAAAAGCGAATAAAGAGGAATATGATGCTCTCCCACGGGAAGTACGCGGTACTCCGATTCATAAGAAGGATATCCGGCGAAGATGGAAATCTTGTTTCCCCGGTTGGCTGCCACATACAACGTATCGCGGACAACGGATACGCGAAGCAGCTCCGGCAGGACCGCAATGCATTCCACGTTGCCTTCGAGGCGGGAGTTGAGGCTGGAGCGATCGAAGGAGGCGAGGTCAACGGATAGCCATTCATGGTCATTCATCGTCATTTGTTGTGATTCAGTGTGGTTCCAGAGGCTGAAGGCATGATAGCCCTCCGGCACATTATACGGGATCAACGGTCCGGAGTAGCCCTCGGGGATGAGGCTGTAGACCGTGAAGATCGTCTTATCGCCATCCTGCCATCGGTTCACCCAGATACTGTCCTTCAGCGAAGGGATGAGCGGGGTCCAGTTCATATCCAGGAACGCATTGGTGTTTTCCCGGAGGATCTTTGTTGTTTTTCCGAGGTAGCGCATTTCCTCTTCGATCCATTCGGGCCGGCCCGGTCGCATCGTATTGATCTCCACGCCGTATCCGTTGAAGAAGGCAACGGCCGTTTCGCGGTGCAGCGGCCCTTCCGCAAGCTGAAGCACCCGGAAGATGGCGAAATCGGGTTTGATGAACTTGTTCATGTTCAGCGGCGGAGGCATATAGAGGGCGTCGTGGACGCGGCCGGAAACGATCCCCGGCATATCCGCGGGCACTGCCATACCCTCGCTGTACATCACAATGCCGGGTTTCACCTTATCGGCCGTGGCCTGCAGCTCATAGCTGGATGCGCCCCGTGTGTCGAGGCAAACGCCGTCCGCATCGATTTCACCAAGCAGTTCTTCCATTCCCTTGAAATGATCTTCCTTGCGGGTGCTTTCATCCCAGGGATTATATGAAATAAAAAATTTCCTGCCCTTTTCATGGAAAAAGCCTGCCTGTTCTCTCAGCGCTGCAACACCTCCGGGCAGGTCGCGGTACATATCCCACTGATTGCGCTGATCCATCCCCAGCCGGGGCCAGGTAGGCCAGATGGTATAGATGTCAAATCCCCCCACCAGCTGATCATAAGACCAGAACTCACCAAAGGATTGATAACCGCCAAAAAACTGATCGTAGTAATTGTGATCCCACGCAAAATAAAGCAGCATCAGGTAGCTGTGACGCACCCAGGCAAGGTCTTCCCTTTCAAAAAGTGTGTTGTCAAATGCCGGCAGGTCATACAGGAAGCGTTCCCTGAACATTTTCGTCAATCCCCTGTGCCAGTCGCCGGTATGCACATCCAGGTAAATGGTGTATTCCACCGAGCCGCCCGGTTTGAGGTCGGTCCACCACCGGCGGACATCCGCATTCTCCGTATTCGTCCGCCTTGCCAGCGCCACCAGCCACAGGTCATCACTGATCTGCACGTCGCTGAATCCCAGGTGCCAGGCATTGTCGGGAAGCACGATGCCCACCGGACCCTGCCCGGGGATGAAGAGCCTGGACCGGCACAGGTATCCGGGCCAGTCGTAAGAGCCGTCGGCCGTGATGTGAACGTGGTCGCGGGACTGGCCCAGCGGGACAAGGTTCTCGATGCGGATGACCGAATCCGGGGAATTGTCCATTTCAGGATTGTCAATTTTTAATGTATAAAGGGGATTGCCGAAGTGATCTTTTTTCCTTACAAGAGAAGCCTTGAGGATCGTGTTGATGGAAAAGGACAGGCTATCGTCAAAGGACAGGAAGCTTATGTCTGCCGAACTGACCAGTGAATCGTTGATGAGGCAGGTGAAGAAAGGAAGGGGAAATTGTAAGTTAATTATTTGATTATCAGTTAGTTTAATTGAATTGAGTGCTAAAAGATCATTATTCCTGAAGCCAGGTTCAGTGATTTTGGATTCCTGGGCCTGCAGAACGATGGTATGAATGGCTAACAGGATATAAAAGATATGTTTTTTCATAAAAAAATTCTATTGTCAGACATTGCGCCTAAAGATAGAAAATATTTATGAAGATCCGTTTTGAAACGGCGATGATACGTTCATCGTGAATTTTGTCGGCCCGGGTTGACGGGGGCGGGATAAAGTGCAGATACAGGTCCCACGCTTCCTTAGGGATGACGGGTACGGTGAATCAGGTCCTTCGCTTCGCTCAGGGGCTGTCCTTGAGACAGCGGACCGAAAACCCGCTTTCCTTGCTGTAGTTGCTCCGGTTCACGTTGGCGTTGGGATAGTTCAGGTACCTGTACCACGCGTAGTCTGTACTGGTCTGCGAGGAAGACCAGAAGTTACCGCTGTAGCCAAGGCTGTCGAAGCTTCCATTGTTGCTGGTGCGGTAGCCCCCCGGAAGACCTGTGAAACCGCTGGAATTGGTGGCCCCTGTGTTCGGTGAATTCCAATGTGATGTCCCTGATTCCTTTAAATTGCCTCCCGCATCCAGCCCTCTCCACCCTGTGCCATCCCATTCCGGGTCTCCTACCGGATACTGGCTGTCAACTGTGCCTTCCAGAATTTTCCACTCATTGTCAGTCGCAATATGCCAGCCATCCGGACAAATCCCTTGAGCACCTTCTGTCGTAACATACTGCATGGCTTCCGGCCATTCATACATCCCACCATAGATGTTACAATTAGCTTCATCATTATTGTAACAGTACTTCTCAATAGTTCCATTGTCCTGTTGCTGATATCCGTTCTGGGTGCTGTTGATCTTGGTGCCTACATTCAGGTTCTCCGCCATCCAGCACTGGGAACCTATCAATACCGTGGCATACGATTGCCCGTCACGGATATCGTATAACGTTCCTCCGCAAGTGAATGGCAACACCGGTACTATGTAATCTCCGACAGTATCCACCCACCCGGATTCGACACTGTTATAGATCAGAATGCCACCCGAAAAGATCAGCGTCCGGTACTTCAGCTTGTCATTCGTGAAATCAAAAGCGGTCACCTGGTTCAGGGTATCGTTCAGGCCATTATCACCATCAACATTGAATCCCTGATCGGACCGCACCCTGCCGGACACATCCAGTTTCTCAACCGGAGCGTTCTTACCAATCCCAATGTTGCCGCCTGTCTTGATGTAGATCATATTCACCGCGCTGTTCGTCTCAATGGTAAACACATCCATCGCGTTGGCCTGGTCGCGGATCTTGAAGCCTCCGAACGCCGTCGCCTTGAACTTCCAGTTCGCACCGCTCAAATCATCTATCATGGAATAGGTGGCACCTCCACCACCTCCCAGGTTGCGGATGGTGATGGTGGGTTCACCCATGTTCTTAGCAACGTAAAGCAGAGATCCTGGTGCATTGTTCCCGATGCCGACATTACCGATAGGATAGCTGCCTCCGTGACCTGTGACGACATCATTGCCAATCACCTCCCAGTCCAGATCTGCCTCCCGCTCGCCATTTCCCGATTTCTCGGCATACAGGGCATACGGAACGGACAGTAGTTGCGATACACCCATCAGCTCAAAATTGCTTCCCCCTTCCATATCCATCTCCAGTTTCAAAAAATGACTCTCCGAGCCCCAATCGATAGTTGAAAGTGTACCCATGGGATTTTTACCCTTACCAATTTCGATGTTGACCAATCCCAGTTCACTAGTAGTAACGGAATGGATTTCCCGGTAAACCTCCGGCCCATCTACTGCCGACTGCAGGATACTGACCTGCAGGTTGATGTTCTGGTTAGATAAAACCTGACCTGCCTTGTCCCTGATCACTGCCTGATAATTGAAGGCCTGCGGTGCCTGGGCTGTAACAAGGGTCATTACTGACCACATTCCGATGAGTAGGAATAATCGTTTCATGATAGGGTAATTTTAGAAGTTGATCTTATGGATTTTAAACGATTCCGTACGATGCGATTTCAGGTTGACCACCCGAAGGATGAACAGCGAGGAGCTGAACCGGCTCACATCCAGCTGCTCTGTCAAGGTTTGGCTCCGGATGGTCTGCTCATAGATCTGCTGTCCCGTGAAATCGAACAACTCAAGACTGATCTGTGGATCTTTCTCCACTGTGGTGATCTCAATGGTCAGCAGGTCGTTCACAGGATTGGGATAGACCGTAACATCCACCAGGGGATCTTCCGGTGCATCAACTTTCAGCACCTGGAGGTATGATTGGTGGAATCCCTGGGTTAACAGTGATGTCTCTGAAGACACGGTCTCGATGATGGTCTCGCCAAGCGTCCAGCTGACCGAGCCGCTCTTACCGGTAAAAACATCCCCGGCGCTGGCAATGACTTCGGGGAGCAGTGATTGGGCCTGCGAAGACAGGGCAATGCTGATCACCAAAACAAGTGTAATGATTGGATGTTTCATAAGAGAAGGATTTTAAAGGATCAGGCATTAAATATACAAATATTCGATAGGTTGTACAAACAGGGTGATGAAATGCGGAATTATTTCATGAACGGGGCAGATTTCTGCATGAACGGTAGGAATTATTTAATAAGCGTGACGGATGGATCAAGGAATCAGATCCCTCGCTGGCGCTCGGGATGACGGCACGCGGTATTATTTGACAGATCCCGAGCGCCAGCGAGGGATCCGTTTACTCCCTACACCTTCTTCGCCCTCTTCCTCTCCACCAACGCCATGATCAGCATGGCCAGTCCAAAGACCAGCATGAAAAGCCCGACCCAAAGGTTGACATTCACGCCAAAAGATGGCTCATACAGGACCTTATCCGCCCTGGTGATCAATCCGTAGATGGTGAGCAGTACACCAAAGATACTGAACATCAGGCCAATCGGTAATTTAATATCTACGCCCATGGTATGTGTGTTTTTTTATTTTTTTACCAGAAAATGATTGACAGGACCACAAAGATCACCAGCACGAAGATGGCCAGGGTCAACGGACGCTGGTACCATACGACGCCGGTATCCCTTTCCCGCGGTGTAAGCTGATAGACAAGCCCTACCAGTTCCTTGACCGTCTTCTTTTGTTTTGTCAGCAGCGTCAGACCGACCGTGATGATGGTTGCTGATGTGCAGGCGAAGATCGCTGTCCAGAAGTTCTGGGCCATCTCCACCGGATACATATGTACCACGCCGAGCCATCCGCCCTTAAAGACTGTATCAGCCCCGACGGGCATCGTGAGTCCGTGATGCAACAGGGCGATCAGGAAACCACCCAGCAGGCCTGCAAACGCAGCATGGCCCGTAGTCCGTTTCCAGAACATCCCCAGAAAGATCACGGCAAACAGCGGTGCGTTGATCATCGAAAAGATAGTCTGCAGAAAATCCATGATGTTACCGAAAAGGCTGGCAATATAGGCTGCAGCTATGCTTGCCGCAATACCGAAGACGGTGGCGATCCGGCCGACCTTCAGGTAATGCTTTTCATCGTCCTCTTTGTTTCCTGTGGCAGGCCGCATATAACTCTGATAAATATCGTAGGTCCAGACGGTATTGAATGCAGAAACGTTGCCCGCCATTCCCGACATGAACGAAGCAAGCAGCGCCGTGATGCCAAGTCCGAGCACACCGGTGGGCAGATACTGCTTCAACAGCATGATGATCGTATAATCATAGATGGGCTGACCTGCCTCATTGAGCGGGAGTGCGAAATTGCGGTCAGGCGTGTTCATCAGCGCCAGGGCAGCGATACCGGGAACGATGATCAGGAAGGGGATGAACATCTTGGGAATGGCGCCGATCAACGGGGTGCTCCGGGCGGCCAGGCGTGATTTGGCTGCCATGGCCCGTTGTACGATCAGGAAGTTCGTACACCAGTAACCAAACGAAAGCACAAAGCCCAGGCCGGCAAAGATCCCGTACCATTCGATCCCCATGGGATTCAGCCCGGCCTTACCCGTATATTTCCAGGTGGTGGTCCAGGTGTCGGGCGCAAATCCTTTGGACTCAACAATGGGAGCCAGCGTATCTTTCAGCCCTGTCCAGCCTCCGAAATCCTTCAGGCTTAAGAAGACGAGCGGCAACAGACCGATCACGATGATGAAGAACTGCAGAACCTCGTTGTAGATGGCAGACGAAAGCCCCCCAAGATAGGTGTATCCAAGCACAATGGCTGCCGAAAGGATCAGGCTCAGATGAAAATTCCAGCCCAGGATGTTTTCCAGCAGCAGTGCCAGTGCATACATGGAAATACCGGATGCAAGGATGGTCATCACCGCAAACAGGATGGCGTTCAGTCCACGGGTCTTTTCATCATAACGGAGCTTCAGGTATTCAGGGACCGACCGGGCTTTGGATCCGTAATAGAACGGCATCATGAACAGGGCCAGGAAAACCATGGCAGGAATGGCCCCCACCCAGTAAAAATGAGTCGTAAGCATTCCGTACTTGGCTCCGCTTCCGGTCATTCCCATCACCTCCAGCGCACCGAGGTTTGTGGAGATGAACGCCAGGCCGGTGACCCACGCAGGAAGCGACCTGCCTGCTTCCAGAAAGGCAGTGGCCGATTTCATGTAGCGTTTCAACGCCCATCCGATGCCCAACACAAAAACAAAATAAATGAACATGATCGCATAATCGATCCATCCTAATGTAAATGTGCTCATAGGTTACGATTTGTAATTGGTGTGAAGAGATTTTCAGGTGCAAGGTAAAAAAAATGTTACAATCAGAAAAACTTTTTTGATTTATTGAAAATAAGGACGAAATTTGGTTGCAGGTTGCATACTTCATTCTACATATTTCATTTTTCATGCTTCATGGAAAAAGTTCAAAACGTTTTTAAAATGATCAGCATATGCGTGTAAAATTCATGATCACCCTGATCATCCTTTTATCCATTGAGTGGATAGGATGCAGGCAGAAATTATCACAGGAAATAAATCAGAATATTATGGACATAAAAAAGGAACCTTTCGGCCAGTTACAGGATAATACACAGGTCTATCTTTTTACGCTCACCAATGCGAACGGCGTGATCCTGAAGGTGACCAATTACGGCGGTATCATCACATCCCTGGAAGTTCCCGACATCAACGGTCAGCGGGAAGATGTCGTACTGGGGTACGACAACCTGGAAGGGTACCTGAACGAAACGCCCTATTTCGGAGCCATCGTAGGCAGATACGGTAACAGGATCGCAGGAGGTAAATTCATTTTGGACGGCAAGCACTATACGCTTGCGCAGAACGATAACGGGAATACCCTGCACGGAGGCCTGAAAGGATTCGATAAAGTCGTATGGGATGCCGCCGAACTGAGGGATTCCATTTCTGTCGGTCTCCGTTTGCATTACCTGAGCCCCGACGGAGAGGAAGGATTTCCGGGCAACCTGGATGTGAATGTCGAGTACCTGCTGACCAATTATAATGAGCTGGTCATTCATTACCGTGCCAGCACCGATAAGGCCACTCCGGTCAACCTGACCCATCACAGCTATTTCAATCTGAACGGCGCCGGCAACGGCACCATCCTGGATCATCAGATACAGATCCATGCCTCAGCATATACTGTTGTCAATGAATTACTTATCCCGACAGGCGAACTGAGGGACGTCACCGGTACACCTATGGATTTCACCGATCCTGTTGCCATTGGCGCCCGAATCGCCCAGGTGGGTGGTGAACCCCGGGGTTATGATCACAATTATGTATTGAACCGGCCGGGACTGGATCATCCCGTCGCACACGTTACCGATCCGGTCAGTTGTCGCGTGATGGAAGTCTATACCGACCAGCCCGGTCTGCAGTTCTATTCGGGTAATTTTCTGGAGGGCAGCATCACCGGCAAACAGGGTAAAAAATACGAGCAGTATTACGGATTCTGCCTCGAAACGCAGCATTTCCCCGACGCTCCGAACCAGCCTGCGTTTCCCTCCACGATACTGCGACCCGGGGAGGTGTTTGAGTCAACGACGGTTTACAGGTTTGTGGCGGAGTGATAATCGGCAATCAGCGATCGGCAATCAGCGATCGGCAATCAGCGATCTGGAAATTCAGATATGAGTTTGCTGATTACAGATTGCTGATTGCTGATCACAGATTGCTGATTGCCGATAGCCGCTTGCAGATTTTCAGTACACTTCCGGAATGAACGTCTGCTCCTCAATGGGCGACCGTACGTACAGCCGGCTGGTATCCCGGTCGGGTAAACTCTGGACGCGTGTCAAAACAACATCATTGTAGGGGATCTCCGTGAGCAGGTGGGCAATGCAGTTCAGCCGGGCCTTCTTCTTGTCGTCGGCATTGACAACCCACCAGGGCGACTGCTTGGTATCGGTGTAGGTAAACATCTCATCCTTTGCACGCGAATAGTCATCCCATCGCACGCGGGACTGAAGATCCATTTCGCTCAGCTTCCAGTTCTTCGTGGGATCCTTGATCCGCTCATAAAAACGTTTTTCCTGCTCTTCAAAGCTTACTGAGAACCAGTATTTGACGATCTTGATCCCTGACCGTATGAGCATCTGCTCAAAGTTGGGGCACGACCGCAGAAACTCCCAGTATTCCTCTTCCGTGCAAAAGTTCATCACCCGCTCCACCCCTGCCCTGTTGTACCACGACCGGTCAAATAGAAGGATCTCTCCTGCAGCCGGCAGATGGGGTATGTATCGCTGAAAATACCACTGGGTGCGCTCCCGCTCCGTCGGGTTTGCAAGGGCCACTACCCTGCATATCCTGGGATTGAGAGGTTCGGTGATCCGCTTGATGGTTCCCCCTTTCCCTGCCGCATCCCTCCCCTCGAAAATGACCACCAGCCTGAATCCGTGCTGCCGGATCCACTCCTGCATCTTGACAAGCTCGATCTGAAGCTTTGCCAGTTCACTCTCGTAATATTCGGTAGTGATCTTCACAGGCTTTTTTTTCTGCTGCTCACCATTTGAATGATAGGTATTCATACTGATAACTGGATAAATGCAAAGAAACGATGATATGGACGAATGGATTCTATGAAACCTGCCTGGTTTTACGGATATTGTAAAAGACGGTGAGCAAAGATAAGGGAATTACGATGATCAGCAGGACAACCGCTGATAATATTCTGTGAGAAGAAAACTCCAGAGGATGATTGTTGCCAATGTTGATAAATCCTGACCAGAAATGAGGGCTCGAATAGATGCTGTTGCTCGTGCTCAAAAAATCAAGCTTTGATCTTCTCAGCGCCTCGTCTTTTGAGAATCCTTCCTTGATGTATTTATAAAAATTCTTCATGATCAGGGCTGTTGATTCATCTTCCACGCTCCAGAGACTGATCACCAGGCTGGGAACGCCTGAATACATAAATCCACGCGAGAGCGCGATGATCCCTTCCCCTTCTGAATGTTGCCCATAACCCGTATTGCAGGCGCTTAACACCGCCATCTCTGCATTCAGGTCAAGGTTGAACAGGTCATTGTAACGCAGGCAGGCTCCATCCTGTTCCTCCGTGACCGGTGAGAAAACCAGCCGGGAACGCAACGGGTTGATGTTATCCACAATGCTGTGCGTGGCAATGTGAAGGATGCGGTAATCGGATGCAATTTCCCTGAACCTGGCGACCGTGGCGGATTCATTCAGGTAAACATCGCCACCCAGGATCTTTTTAATGGATTTGACCTCCTGAAGAGTCGCCGGCAGATCAATCAGACTTTCTCCGCGGGTCCTGAACAAGCCGACGTTTTGCTGGTCACCGCCCAATCGTTCTTTTTCGAAATACACAGGGGCAAATGCCAGCAGGTTTTCTTTTGTCCTGCCCGGATCCTCGTCCCTGAGCGAGTGCAAATACAGGGTGCTGGAGTAGCCGTAATTGATGGTGTTGGTTCTGAGCAGGTAAGGAAGATTCTTATAGTCGATGGTTGCGGCGGAGGCCTCATCCGTCAGAAGTGATTCAAAGGAAACGTAACCCAGTATCCCGTCAGGGATGATGATCAGGTCCTTCCCGGCAAAGTCTGCCTCAAAGGGTTGCAGAAGCAGGCGGTACAATTGATGGGAGGCTGTGACATACTTGGCGTAGGTTACGCTGGCATTGTTGAGGATTTCATCCAGGGACTGGTTATTCGGCAGGGCGTCGACAAAATGATAAAATGAAGAATCAACCAATTGCTCCGTTATCTGCATCTTATCCTTTGCAACATAGAACGTATAAAGCCTGTCGTCATCGAGGAAATATTCAATCAGGGCATCCTTCTCATCAAGAATGGCCTGGATCTCATCCACCGGTTGGATCCGGTTCGCATATTTATACTGGTAATATTTCGGATACTGGACATTGAAATGCTGGATCAGCTTGCTCTGCCTGTCCTGAAGGTCAAAAAGCATTTCTTCCCAGTGTGCCAGCAATGAATTCTCGCGTTCGGCCACTGGCTTCATAGTTTCATCATCGATCAGGCGCTGGTAGACGGCGATGTCCTCTTTCATCTTGTGCTCTGCCTGGATGAGCGAGTCAGGGATGTGGGCAAAATGTTTGGCATCGTTCTCCCTGATGAAATCATACAACATGGCAGCTTTACCCCGTTCGGCAAACTGGAAGGCAAGGGATTGATAATCCTCACTGCCGGTCTCCCTGTAGGCATCGCAGGCAGTCTGGATGGCATCCCTGAACAACGTCCGCTGATTCTTTGCCAGTTCCAGCTTACTCTCCTGTGTCAGGTGCCCAATGCGGATCTTGTCCATCAAATCGAACGCCACTTCGAATGTCTCCAGGCTCATCCGGAGATCTTTCGGATCCCTGGTGACCGATGTGTAATAATCCCTGAATGCGATGGCCTTTTTGTGAAGCGTGTTCAGCAACTCATTCTTCGAAAGGATACGCTGTCTGACAGTGGGATTTGAGTAGATATTGTATTTCCCATTAAAGTCACTGACTCCCGAAAACAGTGATCGTTGATAATAATCTAAGGCTATAAGAAAATCTCCTTTTTTTGAGTAGACATTTCCAATATTAACTAAACAATTAGCAACACCTGGATGTTTGATTCCATTGTTATTTATAAATATCGAATAAGCTCGCTGATAAAGATCCAATCCTAGTTCTACCTCCCCTATATTACACAAAAATGCTCCAAAATTCTGGTATTCTGTTGCTAATAAATAATGATTTTTTCCAAAGTAGTGCACTAAGTAATCAACTGAAAGTTGATGATATTCTAAAGCTTTTTTGTTTTGTCCCAATTTATTATAGCATAAAGCTATGTTGGAAAATGATCTTGAGCGATAAACCGAGGCATTCTGTTCTCTTATGGAAACACTTTTGGAATAATACACCAATCCCTGATTGTAATCTTTTAGTTGAAAGTAAACATTTCCAATATTATTCCAGGTCGATGCAATATCTTCAGCATTGTTTTCATTGTCTTCATAAATGGCCAGTGCCTGATTGAAGTATTGCAGGGCCTTGTTGTAATCTCCATACCGGGAATAGATAATACCCTGATTTGTAAAGATCTTCCCAACCATCGGGTCGCGGGGTCCGTATTTCGCCTTGAAGATGGTTACTGCTTTTTCGTAATAGACCATGGCCTCTTCGGTTTGCCCCATGACGCGGAGCAGGTTGCCCAGGTTGTTGTAGGTTCGCGCCAGGTTCGGGTCATCCGCCGACAGGAGAGCCTCTTTCAATTGCATCGAGCGATGGTAGAATTCAAATGCTTCGACCAGATCTCCCTGAAGTTTGAGCACGATTCCGAAATTGTTGCATATTTCGGCGATGACCAGGGGATCAACTTCAACACGTTCGGATAGCGACAGTGCTTTCCGGTAAGCATTCAGCGCCTTGTCAAATTCACCGGTCATATAATAGCTGACACCAAGCTTGTTGTAGGTGCTGGCGAGAAGCGGATCATCATCCCCGTTCAGTTCCCTCCGGATGGCAATGGATTCAAGAAAATGTCCGACGGACTGACTCTTCTTACCCTGCCTGATCAGTGCAACGCCCATCTCCTGGTGTGCCTCAGCGTGAAGCAGGTCGGCCGTGCAGAACTTCCCATCAAGGATATCCAGCGCCTCCTGCAAGTGTTCCGTTGCTTTCAGATTGTCAGGCTGTTCAAGGTGACACCTGGCAAGTTGAAGGGCACACTGGGCACACGAACGCCAGTCGTCGCCCAGGCGGTAATGATGGGCCGCTTTTTCAAGGAGCGGTATGGCCCTGTCAAAATGGTTCCGTTCCTGAGCCAGCTGCGATTGAGCGTAATAATCACTGGCAAGGCAGATCTCGGAGAGACTGAAGGCATTTGGGCCCAGATGCCCTGGTAGGGGAGAGTGAGGTCGTTGATTGAAGGATTGTGCGAAGGTGAAGAATCCAGTGCTGTCAACTGTCCCAAATGCAACAGCTTGCCATCCAATCAGGGCAAGAAGCATTATCAGGGTCCGGGTTGCAAATCGCTGGAGCACGGTCAAGGGTTGTTGATTAAATTTTGATCAATGCGTATTACTTTTTTACTTTTTCCCGATTAATCCTTCAACAAGCGCTGTTCATTATTTTACTTAAAAAATTTAGTGCAAAATACCTGTATTCATTTCAGGTCTATTTAAAATGCCTATATTTGTATATTGTGCTTTTTCCTGTCTGACTATTACCAATGGGTTGATTACGCCCAATCGTGAGGCAGAGAAGGATAAAAGCGGATAAACCTTGATCCATCACTTATTTTTGCAAGCAAAAATAAGTGAAATTTTTGACATATTCAAGTGTTGTGAAAAAATTTAATCATAAAACTTCATTTATGAAAACGTCGTTTTTCAATTTGGCAGAGGCTCAGCAGCTCACATCAGGAGAAATGCTGAACATCAGAGGAGGCCGGATGGTTTACGGGCCGGGTGATACCGTAGCTGATGACATTGACATGCCCGACATTACGGCTGCTCCGGGGCCGGGTGATACTGTAGCTGACGACATTGACATGCCCGACATTACCCTTTCTCCGGCCAGGCAATACGGCCGGACCGGCAAAACGATCCGGAACCAGTTCTTTTTCTAAGCCACAGACTTCATTATCAACCTGATGCAGTCAAATGACCATCAAATGACCATTATCTGACCATCAATGACAATCAACAACATAATTTAATAACCTCTGAGCAAAATCCCTTTCTATGAAATCAATGAATCAATTCAGCAGTTCCTTTGAAGTGTTAAATTTCCATCAACTCAGAAACATAATAGGTGGTGACGGTGGCGATAGCTCTTTTGATGAGCAAGACATTGACACTCCAGATATTCAGTACAGCCATTAAATTTTCCTTCCGCTACATCCTGGAAGAGTAGTAAATAATTTCATAGTTTTGCACCCGCAAACGCGTCACAGTTTGGGATGTTTTACCTAATTCATTGATTGTGGATCTATTTGAAAAATATCATTCCAGCATTGGACCGCTGGAGTTGTACCGTGAAAAGGCCCATGGATACTACATGTTCCCAAAGCTGGAAGGGGAGATATCCAATTTCATGTTCTTTCGTGGCAAGAAAAAGCTGGTATGGAGCATCAACAATTACCTTGGGCTGGCGAACCATCCCGAGGTCAGGAAAGCGGATGCCGAAGCCGCAGCTCATTACGGAATGGCCTATCCGATGGGTGCCCGGATGATGTCGGGGCAGACCAGTTACCACGAGCAACTGGAAGGAGAGCTGGCCCGGTTTGCCAGGAAAGAAGCTGCCTACCTGCTGAATTTCGGTTACCAGGGGATGGTTTCGATCATCGAGACCCTGGTCGACAGGCACGACGTAATTGTCTACGATTCCGATGCGCACGCCTGCATCATCGACGGGATGCGGCTTCATTTCGGGAAACGATTCGTATATCCGCACAACGACATGAAAAGCCTGGAGCGTCAGCTGGAACGTGCGACCAAACTCACACAGGTCACCGGGGGCGGGATCCTGGTCATCACCGAGGGCGTTTACGGCATGGTGGGGGATCTCGGCAACCTGAAAGCGATCACCGAACTGAAGAAGAAATTCCAGTTCCGCTTGCTGGTGGACGACGCTCATGGTTTTGGGACCATGGGGAAGACCGGCGGTGGAACGGGCGAAGAATACGGCGTTCAGGACGAAGTGGATGTTTACTTTGCAACGTTTGCCAAAGCCATGGCCGGGATTGGTGCATTTGTGGCTTCCACCAGGCCGGTGATCAACCACCTGATGTACAACATGCGGTCGCAGATCTATGCCAAATCCCTTCCCATGCCCATGGTGCTGGGTGCGCTGAAACGGCTGGAACTGCTGCAAACCAGGTCCGAACTGCGGGAAAACCTGTGGGCCATTGCCCACGCACTGCAGTCAGGCCTGAAATCCAAAGGATTTGACATTGGCAAGACGCAATCGCCTGTTACGCCCGTATTCCTTAAAGGGGGAACAGCCACCGCCACCCAGATCACCCACGATCTGAGGGAAAATTACGACATATTCTGTTCTATCGTCATTTATCCGGTGGTGCCGAAGGATGTCATCATGCTGCGCATCATCCCGACAGCGGTGCATACTCTCGAAAATGTCGAGTATACCATCAATGCGTTCTCCGAGGTCAAAAAGAAGCTGGATGCCGGGGCATATCCGCAGACCTTCGCCACGATATGATACTTCGCCTCCCTGGAGGATCGTTCACTCCACTACCAGCTTTTTGCAGATCCTGCCCAGCTCCCAGCTGATCTCAAGATAATACACGCCTGGGGCCAGGTTTTGGACATCGATCGTCTTTTCAGCGGTCCCGGTCTCCGTTTCCGAGTATAACTTCTTCCCCGTCACAGCGTAAATGCTGTACTGAACCTGTCCGGTGAGGGGCTTTTCAAACCGCAGGTGCACCCGGTCACTCAGTGGATTTGGATAGAGCCGGATCCGGGATCCATCGGAGTAAAGGATCTCTTCGTTGACATTGACGCCACAGCTGAGCATCGCCTCCCATCCGGAAAATGTCATATAACCGTCGGAATGGAAGCTGAATGTCAATGCTCCGACATCGTTGGTGGCGGTTTGCCTGGCAGGAGACGATGAGCCACAGTACTCACCCATCAGGGGAGAAGAGGTGTCAGGACCGTCGTAGATCCGGAGCCAGTCGAAAGCGCAGGAAGGGTCATCCTCCAGGCTGAAGGAGAGAAAGTCAGCGGTGACCTTCTTCCCTGCCTGGTCGGGAAAAAAGGTCGTAGTGATGTTCTGGTTGTTGCCGTAATTGCCTTCCTGGCCGCCCGGATCCACGAACAAACCTTCGCAGGCAATGAACGAACCGCTTTGCATGATGTATTCCGTTGAGGCCACAATATAACCGATGCGGTGAAGTGTGTTGGCATTGGTTCCATCGGATACGGTAAGTGTGACCGGATACTGGCCGGGTTCGTTGTAGATGACCTGGGGGGACTGCCCAGTGGAGGCAGGGGGATATCCGCCTTCAAACGTCCAGGACCACGACTGGACATTCCCGTAACTTTCGTCGAAGAACTGAACAGAGCCGCCCACCGGAATGGTGCGGTCGCTGGCGTGAAAGTCAGCGATCAGATCACCGGGAACCATTTGTACCGTCAGGGTAGTAGCCTGCTGATCAGCAACAGCAACTCCCTTCAGTGTTTTCGGAAAATAGCCGGGCGACTTGAACTCCAGGTCGTAGGTTCCTGCAGAGAGCAGCCGGTTGAAGTTGCCGTTAGGCAGCCATGAATAGGCGTGGGAGCTGTCGGCGTCGTGTCCGTCAATCCATATTTTTGCCCCGATCGGGTTACCGGTGATCGAATCCGTAACCGTTCCATTGATACCGAATGCGCACTGTTTCAGGTAATTGAGCAGCGAACGGTAATTATAGTCCCAAAGTACCGGCAGCTGAGCCGGAGGCAGAATGTAGGCATCAGATAATTCAATGGTGCATTCACGCCCCAGATGGAAATAGGTCATATAATCCTGTCTTCCACCGCTGATGGAATACCAGTCGTATCCGTTGGTCACGCCGTCGCCCTGGCTGTAAAAATAATTATTGGAATATTCGTGCACCGTATCGGCGTACTGATAGGAAACATACTGCCACCAGCTGTCGTCGGGGTGGCGTTTCTGCCAGGTATCCCAGGGGTAATTGATTAGTTCTGCCCCGCCATGCAGGTTGGCCGACATCACAAAGTGATGCTCCGATGCAAAATTCATAAAGGCGATGGTTTCCGGCTGCCAGGAATTTCCGTCCGGGTGGGGCCCGTCTTCCGGATCAGGGTAGTTCCGGTTGAGATCGACCCAGTTGGCATTGTAGCGGGTTGCTCCTGCCACCGTGCCGTTTCCTCCCGCATAGGTACCATCGGGGTTGGCCAGGGGATTGATCCAGATCTCCATATTGTTAACCATCCAGGCGAGGTCGGGATCCGTTCCGTAACCTGACAGAAGCAGATCGATCAGCCGGAGCATCAGGATATACCCGGTGGTTTCATTGCCATGCATCGAGCTGGTGTAGAGAAACTGCGGCTCGCCCTCACTCTGGTCAACCTGGTCGGATATCTTTGCCGCCAGCAGCTTCCTGCCGCCGGGCAACGTTGCGATGTTCACGATCCTGCACAGCGCCGGGTAATCCTCTTCGAAAGCATACATCATCGCCTCGTACGCTTCGTATGTAGGGTATGAATCCCAGTCATTTTTCATTGCAAGCTGATGGTAATCCTTCATGCTAAGGTCTTCCGGGACGCTTGTTTCCACTTTAACGGCAGAATAACCCAACGAGAGGAATTTTTCAAATTCCGGCCGGCTGGCGAAGGCCGTTACCGAATTGCCATCCAGGTGTGCTATGGAGACGACCGTCGACAGAAGAAGAACTTCCCTTGGTGTGCTCACTGAAAAAGAGAAGCAGACCTCCCCCTTCTGGCTGAAAAGAGAGCCGAGATCCGTATGTTGATCCAGGATCTGGCCGGTAAGCATGCCCTGCCATCCAGCCAGAAACAATAAAACACCGAAAGCGTATTTCATCTTCATGATTTCAACTTTTCAAAAAATTCAAAAATGCTCATTTAATCCCGCCTTAGAAAAGCAGGCTGTCTTCCGGGTCTTCAGCCGGTTTGACTTTCACGGTCCCGCTGTTGGGAGGCTGAAGGATGCTCAGGTAATGGTTGATTTCCTTTAACAGGGCATCGATGTCGGTCGGATCTTTCATGTCGATCATCAGATCGAAACAGTCCTTGCTTTTTTCGTGAAACTTACCCACCTTGAAATGCGCGATGGAAAGTCCGGTAATGTATTTCAGCGAGGGGGTATCATTGACATCCAGGTTGATGACCATGTCGAATTCATTCGAGACAAAGTCCCGGACAAAATGACTAACAGGCTTCCTGTACCAGTTTAAATCTTTTAAGGTGAAATAGTCAAACGAAAGCCGCGGATGACAGTAATGAGGGATGAGCGTGCTATTGACAAATCCAAGCGCCTTTACTTTTTTTTGCTGTTCAATCAGGTAGCGGACGAAATTATAGACTACCGAATAGTTTCTTTCTTCGGAGGCATCGTATAGGATGCCGATCGTATCGGCCTCCAGGAGGCTGATGTATTTCCGGTGACGCCTGGTAAGGGCCATTTCTCTATGGAACTGCGTGTTCCAGACAAACTGGCGGATCTTGTTCAACAGGGGTACAGAAGGGGGCATGTTAATGAATGCTTATTTCGACCGGTAAAATTAATAATTTATTTACGCATCATCATAAAATCAACAGGAAATGTGGAGTTCAAATTATTGAATGGTAACGTACTTTAGCGTCAACAGGTTGATCGGGTTGATCCCGATTCCTTCGACATTTTTCTGAACGAACCGGAGAACACGGTCGTAATAAAGGATGATCACCGGGGATTCCCGCATCACGATTTGATTCATTTCCCGGTAGAAAACAAGGCGCAGAGAATCATTTTCCTCCCGCAAAGCCCTTTCATAGAGTGCATCAAACTCATCGCTGGCGAAATGAGTGTAATTTGGGCCTCCCGGGCAGAAATTTTTGCTGTAAAACAGTGACAGGTAATTCTCTTCATCGGGGTAGTCGGCGATCCAGGAAGCCCTGAAGAATGGAAGTTTCGCCTGGGCTTTCAGTTCGCGTATGGTGGCCGGGGGCGTCACGTCGATCCGGATCCTGAAACCGATCTCGGCCAGTTGTGACTGGATGAACTTGCACAGGTCAACATAATCGGCTGTAGTGGTAAGGGTGACATCCGGCAATCCTTCGCCGTTGGGGTAACCGGCTTCTTTCAGCAGCCGGCGGGCTTTCGCGGGATCGTAGCTGTAGCCGGCCATTCCGACAGAATCGAACGATGGCATTCCGGGTGGGATGATTCCGTAGATCCCCGGTGTACCAATGTTGTTGCGCAGGTAACGTATCATTTTGATGCGGTCAAATCCTATGTTCATGGCCTGACGCACCCCGGGGATCTGCAGCGGATCCGCCACGGGTCCTTTTGAGACCGTGTCGAGCAAAAATCCAAGGTACTCGGTGTTCAGGTAAGGCATCGTCAGCATTTTAAACCGGTCAGCATAATCAGGATTCAGCTGGCCCTCCGGTGTGATCAGATGGTCCTTGTAGCCGGGATCCAGTCCTGACAAAAAATCAACGTTGCCTTTGACAAACTCCAGAAAAGCCGACTGCTTGTCGATCAGGAAGGTCACCGCTACGGCATCAATATAAGGAAGTCGTTGATTATCAATAATTTCAAAATAAGCGGGATTTTTGACCAGTACAAGCTTCACACCTTCCTTCCAGTAGCTGAACTTAAACGGACCTGTCCCAACCGGGTTTCTCCGAAAGTCAGGACCAAAATATTCAACAGCTTCCCGGGGGACTACCGAACAGTACTGCATGCAGAGCAGTCCAAGGAACGGAGGGAAGGGCTGTGAGAGAACGATCCGGAAGGTAGAATCATCGATCGTTGCAAAGGAAGGTTCGTCTCCGACCGTCGCCACGTGGTGAAACACCCAGGCGCCCGGGGATGCCACACCCGGGTCGGCAAGTCGCCGGAAACTGTATTCAACATCCGAAGCAGTTACCACGCGTCCCCTCCCCTGCTCAAAAACGAGATGGTCGTGAAAGCGGACGTCATTTCTCAGGTGGAAGGTATAGATCCTTCCATCCCCGGTGATCTCCCAGGAATGGGCGATGCAGGGTTCCACCTGAAGCCGGTCGTTGAGTTGAACCAGGCCGTTGAAGACCTGATTGACGGCCCACAGGTTTGACAGGTCTTTTGCAAAGGCAGGATCCAGCGAAGAGATTCCGGTAGCTTCGTTATACCTGAACACTTTCCTTGTTTCGTTCGCTTGTTGATGCCTGCCACAGGCAAGCGTGAACAGGAAACCCAGTGAAAAAAAGAAGAAATATTTAAACGTCAGATGCATCCTGGTCTCGGAGGGAATTGCAGGAAATC
This sequence comes from Bacteroidales bacterium, assembly GCA_035342335.1. Lineage (NCBI taxonomy): Bacteria > Pseudomonadati > Bacteroidota > Bacteroidia > Bacteroidales > Bacteroidales bacterium. Next base: position 78,453 of record DAOQWY010000003.1, on the reverse strand, counting down.
ATTTCAGCTGCAATGGATTTTTGACTTTCTCTTTCAGAAGGGTAAAATCAATGGCGTCCATCATATCATCGATGAAATGGAACTCAACTCCCTTGATATAATCGGCTTTGATCTCCTCGATATCGGCCCGGTTTTCCTTTGAAATCACGATATCTTTTATCCTGGAACGTTTTGCGGCGAGTATCTTGTCTTTTATGCCACCCACAGGCAGGACTTTTCCGCGGAGGGTGATCTCTCCGGTCATGGCCACCAGTTGTCTCACTTTACGCTGTGTGAAGGCAGAGGCAAGAGCGGTGAACATAGTGATACCGGCTGAGGGGCCATCTTTGGGTGTGGCCCCTTCCGGGACGTGGATATGCACGTTCCAGTTCTGAAAGATATCCGTATCGATGTCCAGAAGCGCAGCGTGTGCTTTCAGGTATTCGTAAGCAATGGTTGCTGATTCTTTCATGACATCCCCGAGGTTTCCCGTGATCCGCAATTCTCCCTTGCCTTTGCTCAGGCTGACCTCCACAAACAGGATCTCGCCGCCGAAGGCTGTCCATGCCAGGCCGGTCACCACACCTGCCACTTCTCCTGTCAGGCTTCGGTCCCGCTGAAACTGGGGAGGGCCCAGGATCTTTTTCAGATCACCTTCATCCGGTTTGACATGATAATCTCCCCCTGTGACAATGAACCTGGCATTGTGACGGATGATCTTTGCGATCTTCTTTTCCAGCTGCCTGACTCCTGCCTCCCTGGTGTAGTCCTCAATGACATGCCGGAGGATGTTCCTGGTAAATTTGATCTGGCTGTTTTTGATCCCGTGTTCGCGCAATTGTTTTGGCAGCAGGTGTTTTCTGGCGATCTCTATCTTTTCCTCCAGGAGGTAGCCGCTCAGGTCGATCACTTCCATCCTGTCCTGCAGGGCAGGATGCACCGTGCTCAGGGTATTGGCCGTTGCAATGAACATGACACGGGAAAGATCATATTCGATCTCCAGGTAATTATCATAGAAGGCGACATTCTGTTCAGGGTCCAGCACTTCAAGCAGGGCGGCCGAGGGATCTCCGTTGACATTCATTCCCAGGACCTTGTCGATCTCATCCAGTACAAAAACGGGGTTGGATGTCTGTGCTTTTTTGATGTTGTGGATGATTCTTCCCGGCATGGCGCCGATGTAGGTCTTCCGGTGACCGCGGATTTCAGCTTCGTCGCGCAGGCCGCCAAGCGACATGCGGATGTATTTTCTGCCAAGGGCTTTGGCAATGGATTTTCCCAGGGAGGTTTTGCCAACTCCCGGGGGACCGACAAAGCAAAGGATCGGGGATTTCATGTCTCCCTTCAGCTGGACAACGGCAAGGTACTCGATGATGCGCTCCTTGACTTTTTCCAGGCCGTAATGATCATCATCCAGGATCTGCTGGGCCCGGTTCAGGTCAAAATTATCTGAACTATACGCTCTCCATGGGAGTGAAACCAGTAAATCCAGGTAATTGATCTGCAGGCCATACTCCATGGCTGCAGGGTTCATCCGCTGGAGCTTGAGCATTTCTTTGGTGAAGGCTTCCTTGACCTCGGCAGACCATTTTTTAGTTTGTGCCCGCTCTTGCAGTTCTGCTATTTCCTGTTCATGGGGATTGTTTCCAAGTTCTTCCTGGATCGTTTTTAATTGCTGGCTCAGCAGGTAATCACGTTGCTGCTTATCCATGTCTGTCTTGACCTTACGCTGGATCTGGTTCTTAAGTTCCAGCATCTGCAGTTCCCGGGTCAGTGCCTCCAGCACTTTATGGGCCCGTTCGATCAAATCCTGCATTTCCAGCAGTTTTTGCTTTTCCAGCAGGTCAATGTTCAGGTTGGATGAAATGAAATTGATCAGGAACACAGGGCTTTCGATGTTCCGGATCGCGAATACAGCATCGGAAGGCATGTTGGGCGATTGTTTGATGATCTGGATCGCCATATCTTTCAGCGTGGATACCAGCGCTTCGAATTCCTCACCCTTTAGCCGGTGGTCGTGCTTGTCAAAACCGGTCACTTTTGCCTTGAAATAGGGGATTTCCTGTGAGAATTCCAGGATCCTGAACCGTTTCTTACCCTGTATGATGGCCGTCGTATTGCCATCCGGCATCTGGAGGATCCGGATGATGTAGGCCACGGTTCCGATCCGGTTGAGGTCTTCCTGGGAGGGGTCATCGATCTCATGATCCTTCTGGGCAACCACACCGATTATTTTGTTGCCGCGGTAACAATCCCGGATCAGTTTGATGGATTTGTCCCTTCCAACCGTGATGGGGATGACCACGCCAGGAAAAAGCACCGTATTCCTCAGGGGCAGAATGGGCAGGACATCCGGGACCGGCTCCGCGTTGATCTGTTCCTCATCTTCAGCTGATAACAGGGGTATAAGTTCCGTTTCTCCGTTCATGATGCGGGAGAAGTGTATATCATTGTCGTCGTCAAGTTCGTTTATCATGTCAAAATGGCTGATTTAAAGTTATGTATAAGCAAGGAGTCCCCTGTCAAGTTGTATGCCATAAAATGCAACGTGCCACTGATCCGGCATCGTCCTGAAATTGGTCCGATAAGGGTGGGTTCTCTTAATAGACCTTTTTATACCGGTACGACAGGTTAAAGACTGTTTGCAGGATATCCTGATCGATATCCGTGAATTCGAGTCCGCGCCGCTGATGCATGCGCCGGGCAACCGTAATGGCCTCATTGATCTTGTATTCCTTGAAGCCGGAGGTCCCACCCCAGGAAAAGGATGGAATGAAGTTCCTCTGCAATCCGTGTCCGTAAATATTGGTATTGACCCCCACCACGGTACCGGTGTTGAACATGGTTCCTATGCCGGTTTTTGTATAATCACCCATGATCAGGCCACAGAACTGCAACCCGGTTTCGACAAACGACTCCTCCGGATAGGACCAGATCCTTACCTGCTCATAGGTATTTTTCAGATTCGAGTTGTTGGTTGCGGCACCCAGGTTGCACCACTCGCCGATGACTGCATGTCCCAGGTAACCATCGTGGGCCTTGTTGCTATAGGAAAAGATGATCGAATGATCGATTTCACCGCCTGCCTTTGAATAAAAACCCAGCGTTGAAGGACCGTAAACCCGGGTACCCATTTTGAGAACCGAATGTTCGCACATGGCAAAGGGGCCCCTGATCAGGCATCCCTCCATGATCTCCGCCTCTTTTCCAATATAAACAGGACCATCGGAAGCATTCAGTACAGAACAACCGATCCGGGCACCTGCCTCGATGAAAATGTTCTCCTTGTGGATCAGGGTATTGGTCCCGTCCACTTCAATGGATTTTCTTCCACGGGTTATCAGGTCGTAATCGGCCCTGATCGCAGGATCATTCACTGAAAAAAGATCCCAGGTATTCCGGATACTCAGAAAACATTCGTCATAGTCAATCTCCTCACATTCAGCCTCTTGCACATTATCAATTTCTTCACCCGTCAGATGCATCGCAATGATGCAGTCCTGCTGCACCAGTGCCTGGTTGGGCTTAAGGGCCAGAATCCTTTCAACCAGCTTGCGGTCGGGCAGTACAGAACTGTTGATCAGAACATTGTTGTCTTCCCTTACAACAGGGTATTTCTTGCTGAGATACTCCTCGGTGAGGGTGGAGGTTCGCACGCCCAGGAATCTTTCCCACTTTTCCCGGATGGTCAGTATCCCGATCCGGATGTCGGCAATAGGTCTGATAAAGGTCAGAGGTAAGAGACTTTCCCGGCGGCTGTCGTCAAACAGAATATAATTCATTTCAATCGGTTTTGCCTACAAGATACGATTACAAACGACAGAATCATATGAGTAATTATAAAAAGATATGTAAAATTAATAACAATTCTTTGTTAAATGGTGCCATGCTTAGTTATTCGCGGTCATTACCCATAAACAAAAAAGTCCCGTGGAGCCGGGACTTTTCATTGAAACGATCGCTGTTTTATTTCTGGTGATTCTTCAGATCAAGATGCTTCTGGTAACGGCTCTTGAACTTGTCAACACGGCCGGCTGTATCCACCAGCTTCATTTTTCCCGTAAAGAACGGATGTGAAGTATGGGATATTTCCAGTTTGATGAGCGGGTACTCCTTCCCGTCTTCCCAAAGGATGGTTTCTTTCGTTTTGGCGGTTGAATGCGATAAAAAAGAATAACCGTTCGACATATCTTTAAAAACAACTAACCTGTAGTCCTTCGGATGAATATCTTTTTTCATTTGGAACTTTCCTTTAAATCGTTACTGTTTTTCTTGAAAATTTCGGAGTGCAAAGATATGAAAAATCCAAACAGGAGCATAAAACAACTAAATTTTTATTGACTGATTACATTGAAAAAGGAAATCCATTGTATCGATGCGGTCCGCAAAATCAAAGAGTGATGGCTGCTGGGCTTTGCCAAAAGGAATCCGTTGATCGATCGCCTGATCGTTTGATACGATGCTCTGGATCTTATTCCGGCTTTGCAGAAGCAATGAATTGACTTCCGCAACTGATTCATAATCCGTAAAGTGAAGGACCGCAAGCGGAGAGTTGAAGGAGGGATCCTGTTTGATCAGGATCATTCCAGGATCAACATAGGAGAGATGGCTGACAATGAAGACCGACTTATAATAATCATAATTATGCCTGTATTTAGAATGATCCATCACGTAGCTGAAGGATTTCCAGGCTGATGCGAAGGCTTCGAGGGGATGGTTCAAGGGAAGGAACAGTCTGGAAACACTCCGGCAGCCACGGCCGAAATAGCTGAAAACATCGGTACCCAGTGCTTCCAGTTCCGCCGGTGTTTCAGTGCCATTCAGCACCGCCACGCTGTTCCTGTGCCGGCGGATGATATTCGGGTATTTTCCAAAATAAAAATCGAAATACCGTGAAGTGTTATCACTTCCGGTCGCTATGACGGCATCAAAACGAAAAAGCCTTTGATCCGTGAAACTTACCAGGTTTTGCAAATCAGGATGCCAGATGGTCATCAGCCGGGAGAGCGCAGGCAGGAGATGGCAGTCTTCCGAAGAAAGCTTTCCCAGGAACCGGTTGCCCGATAAAACAACGCAAAAAAAATCATGAAACCCTACCAGCGGTAAATTTCCTGCCATAATGACAGCAACGGTGACCGGATGGTCTGATTCTTTGATGCGTGGTCCGTAAATTTGCATGAACGATCCGACCTCTTTTTCATCAAGGCTGTCGGCGATGGCACGAAGTGACTGAAGGATATGGGGAAGGATGAACCAGGGATTGACAGCCATGGCCAACCGAACCGCACTGGTCAGGATCACATCCTCCGGATCTGTTTCCGGCAGACCAGCAGGATCATGACCAGCACGCTGAATATAGGAGCTCAGGTAGTGCCCCAGTCTTATGAAAGCCCGTTCCCGTTCGTGCAGGTTCATTTGAATTTATCCGTTGACCGGTCAAATTATCTTCTTGCAAAAATAAAGAATAATCACACGCGTTATGGCACATATGGTTACCACGGCGATGACACGACTGGCGGCGATTTTTTTTCTGGCAGGGATCAGCAGAATGGCACTTGCAGGTTCCGGATGGAATATAGCTGTTCCGGATGCAGCCTACAGAAACGATTCCGTGTTGTGTTCGCTGGAAAAGGAAATGGTACCTGTGGCGCGCACCATTCTCTACGGAGCGACGGATTCCATCCGGCTGGAGGCCTGCCGGAATTTTTCACAGATGCTCGGATATGCCATTGAGCAAAAGGGTTCATTCAGCTACCGTTTTGATTCCCTGGTGAGCATCAGCAGGCTATTTGCTCCTGACAGCAGTTTCAGGATATTCACCTGGAATTTGCCAAGCGATAACGGAACATTTCTTTATTACGGATTTATCCAGCGCCATGATCCAGAGGGGACGGTGTTTCTTTTGTCTGACCGTTCTGACAGCCTGGATGACCTTGAGCACCGGATCACCGGTAACCTTCAGTGGCCGGGTGCCCACTATTATCAGGTCATCCTCAATGAATCAGCGGGAAAGAAATATTATACCCTTCTGGGATGGGATGGCCACACCCGGTCAACGACACGAAAGCTCATTGAGATCCTTACCTTTGGCACCGACGGCAGGCCTGTTTTCGGCGCTGCTGTTTTTCCGGACTACGGAAAGGGGAAGCAGACGCGGGTGATCTTTGAACATTCCTCCCACGCAACCATGTCGCTCAAATATGACCTTCAGCGCTATAAAATTCAGACAAACAAAAACCCTTACCGGCCCAGGTACCGGTACAGGACTGCCCATATGATCGTCTTTGACCATCTTGAACCCATGGACCCCTCGGTGGCAGGACAGTTCAGTTATTACATCCCGGTCGGGAATGTTTTTGACGCATTCGTATTCGAAGATGGATCCTGGAGGTTTCAGGCGGATGTGGATGCACGGAACCCTGAGATCCAATCAGGTCAGGGCGCTGATAAACCCGTTGAGCATGATCTTTTTCCTCCCGCCGAAAAAAAGTGAATCTCCGGCAGGTGTTATTCTCCCAGAAATTTCTTTTGGGGTTTTTCAATAACCTAATTATTAAAATTTTAACTTTGCAGTCAGGAAAATTTGGACTTCTAAAAAATATAAGTTATTTAATTTCAATGTATTATGAAAAAGCATAATTTTAATGCAGGGCCGTCGATCCTACCGCAATACACGCTGGAGAATACCGCTAAAGCGGTGCTGGATCTGAACGGGATCGGAATGTCGATCATGGAGATTTCACATCGCAGCAAAGAATTTCAGGCAATCATCGACGAAGCAGCCACGCTTTTCAAAGAGTTGCTCGACATACCGGAAGGTTACTCTGTGTTATTTCTCGGAGGAGGTGCCAGTCTGCAATTCGCCATGGTACCCTACAACTTTTTGAATACGAAAGCGGCCTATCTCAATACGGGAGAGTGGGCTTCAAAAGCAATCAAAGAGGCGAAGATATTCGGGGAGGTGGAAGTCGTTGCCTCCTCGCAGGACAAGAACTTCAATTATATTCCCAAAAATTTTGTGATCCCGAAGGATGTGGATTATTTTCATTTCACAACGAACAATACGATCTTCGGCACCGAAATCAGAAAAGATCCCGACTGTCCGGTACCCCTGATCGCTGACATGTCATCCGACATTTTCAGCCGGCCGGTGAATATCAGCAAATATGCGCTGATCTACGGCGGGGCACAGAAGAACCTGGCACCGGCTGGTGTAACGTTCGTCATCATCAATAACGACCTGATCAGCAAAGTACAGCGGCAGATCCCCACCATGCTGAAGTACCAGACGCACATTGACAAAGGCTCGATGTTCAATACGCCACCCTGCGTCAACATCTATGCGGCCCTCCAGACGCTCAAATGGCTCAAGGCCAGCGGCGGCATCAAAGCAATGGAAAAAAAGAACCTCGAAAAGGCCGGATTGCTCTATCAGGAAATTGAACGCAACAAGTATTTCATCCCGACGATCCCCGATCCGCAGGACCGCTCCATCATGAACGTCTGCTTCGTCATGAAGGAAGAATACAAGGAACTGGAGCCTGCATTCCAGCAGCTGGCCAGCTCAAGGGGAATGATTGGCATCAAGGGACACCGGTCGGTTGGCGGATTCCGGGCCTCCCTGTACAATGCATTGCCGATCGAAAGCGTCAGGGCGCTGATCGATGTCATGCAGGAATTCGAAAAAACCAACGGATGATCCGGACCGTTTAAAACAGTAATCCACTAAATTTATTCAGATATGACAAAAGTATTAGTAGCAACGGAAAAACCCTTTGCAGCCATCGCTGTGAAAGGGATCCAAAAGATCGTTGAAGATGCGGGTTTTGAGTTTGCCCTGTTTGAAAAATACACCGAAAAGAGCGATCTGGCAAAAGCGGTCGTGGATGCAGACGCCCTGATCGTACGTAGTGACATCATTGACCGCGGCATCATCGAAGCGGCCGGAAAGCTGAAGATCGTCGTACGTGCAGGTGCCGGGTACGACAACCTCGACCTGAAGGCTGCATCGGAAAAGAAGATCGTTGCCATGAACACACCGGGACAAAATGCCAATGCGGTGGCTGAGCTGGTAATGGGAATGATGATCTATCACGCCAGAGGATGCTTCAGCGGCAAATCAGGCACCGAACTGCTCGGCAAAAGCATCGGCCTGCACGCCTATGGCAATGTCGCAAAACGCGTGGCTGCCATTGCCAGGGGATTCGGTATGAAGGTATATGCTTTTGATCCATTCGTACGTGCGGAAGAAATGGAAAAAGAAGGGGTCATCCCCGTCCAGAAGATGGAAGATCTGTATAAAAACTGCCAGTACATCTCCCTTCATATGCCTGCCAACGAAAAAACCAGGGGGTTGATCAATTACGAACTGTTATCCCTGATGCCGGAAGGCGCCACCCTGGTCAATACGGCAAGAAAAGAGGTGATTGATGAAGCATCTCTGATGAAGATATTCCTGGAAAGGAAAGATTTCAAGTATTTATCCGATATCACTCCCGATTGTGCTGCGGATATCGCAAGCCAGCATGAAGGACGTTACTATTTTACCCCAAAAAAGATGGGAGCCCAGACTGCCGAAGCCAATATCAACGCAGGTCTGGCTGCTGCCAACCAGATCGTAAGATTCTTCAAGACGGGGGATACCACTTTCCAGGTGAATAAATAATCCATTACCGGAAAAAGAAGCTTATTGATCCGTAAGTTGAGGATGCGCAGGGAGAGCAGGAATTCCGCGATGATCCTTGTCAGGCCTGGCCTGAGAGTGAATGATCGTAATTCATAAAAAAACATGTCATGGAAAACGGAAACGATAATCTGAGCACTTTTTTCAGATTCGAAGATCTTCGTGTCTACCACAAAGCACTTGAATATATAAACTGGGTACACTTCACTGTCAGGAGTTTTCCGGACAAAGAAGGAGAAGGAATCACGAACAAATTTACCCACGCCGCAGAATCCATTGCACTCTCCATTGCCGAAGGATCGGCGCGGAACAGGATTCAGTTTGTCTTTTACCTGAAAGCCGCCAAAAGCTCAATCAGGGAATGCGTTGTCTTTACGTCCATTGCCAGGAGCTTGAATTATCTCGATGAAGATGAGGAGCAACAGTCGCGTGAACATCTGATGGAAATGACAAAAATGGTTGGAGCACTCATCGGTTCACTGCAAAGGAACAATGTACCGGCAGA
>DAOQWY010000003.1:0-69186 GCA_035342335.1 Bacteroidales bacterium | reverse complement strand
TTCGTAGTCATTCGTAGTCATTCGTAGTCATTCGTAGTCATTCGTAGTCATTCGTAGTCATTCGTGGTCATTCATGGTTATTTGTTGTTATTGTTGTTATTTAAATTTGCAGATTGCTGATCGCTGATCGCTGATCGCAGATCGCTGATTGCTGATTGCAGTTAATAAATTATTGACATGGCGGTATTAAAATCTTTTAAAGGATTGAGACCTCCGAAGGAGATCGCTAAACAGCTTGCTTCGAGGCCCTATGATGTACTGGATTCAACGGAGGCGAGGCAGGAGGCCGCAGGCAATCCGCATTCGCTGTTGCACATCATCAAACCGGAGATCGACCTGCCGGAAGACATCGATCACTATGCACCGGAAGTCTACGAAAAAGCATTGGAGAACTTCAGGAAATTCCGGTCCAACGGCTGGCTGATCCCTGATCAGGACGAATGTCTCTATATCTATGCGCAGACCATGTACGGCAAGACCCAGTATGGACTGGTAGGCTGCGCCGCGGTGGAGGATTACATGCAGGGTGTCATCAAAAAACACGAGCTTACGCGACCCGACAAGGAAGAGGACCGGATGAAACACGTACGGATCAACAATGCCAACATGGAGCCCGTTTTTTTCACCTATCCTGCCGTAAGGGAGATCGACCGTATCGTTGCTGATTTCGTGAAGCAACACGCTCCTGAATATGACTTTGTGGCGGATGATGGCATCGCTCACCGGTTCTGGGTAATTTCCGACAAAACGTTGATCCGCGAACTCATCGCTCTTTTTGAAAAAATCCCGCATACCTACGTTGCCGACGGGCATCACCGGACGGCAGCCGCCGCACTCGTGGGGAATGAAAAAAAGACCCAAAATCCGAATCATGACGGAACAGAAGAGTACAATTTCTTCCTTGCGGTCCACTTTCCTGCCGATCAGCTGACCATCATCGACTATAACCGCCTGGTCAAAGATCTGAATGGTCTGACCAAAGAAGCCTTCCTTTTGAAACTGGAAACCTCCTTCCAGGTAGAAAAGAAAGGCAAAGAGCCCTGCAGGCCAATGGCACTGCATCACTTCAGCATGTACCTCGACGGATGCTGGTATTCCCTGGTGGCCAAACCGGAAACCTACGATGATTCTGATCCCATCGGCGTTCTGGATGTGACCATCCTTTCAAGGCTGCTGCTCGACCCGGTTCTGGGCATCAAAGATCTTCGCAGGGACAGGCGGATCGACTTTGTGGGTGGCATACGGGGGCTCGGAGAACTGGCCCGGAGGGTCGACAATGGGGAAATGACGGTTGCATTCGCCCTTTACCCGGTATCCATGAAACAATTGATCAACATAGCCGATACAGGCAACATCATGCCACCTAAAACGACCTGGTTCGAACCGAAACTAAGAAGCGGACTGGTGGTGCATCTCCTGGAATAAGGGGACAGGGGTTGTTCCATTGTCAAATTGTAACGTTGTCATGGAAATAGCGGAAGTTGTTATCAAGACCATTCAGGAAACAGGAAAACCGATGAAATCAGCAGAGATCGCTGAAAAGACCGGGATCGACAAGAAAGAGATCGATAAGGCGATCGGCAAGCTGAAAAAGGAAGAAAAGCTGGTTTCGCCGAAAGTCTGTTATTACGACGTGAAGAAGTAAAAAGAATTTACCCATTTTACTTCTCCCCCGTCGAGGTTGTATCAAAATGCTTTTTTTAAACACAAAGGTACTCAAAGTACTTCACTAAAGAACACTAAGTTTTTGATAATCAATAATAATACTTTGTGTACCTTCGTGAAAACCTTAGTGTTCCTTTGTGGTTAAGTACTTATGATACACCCTCGTGCAGAGGTGAGGTACATTAAAAATCCAGGTACTTCTGGTAAATGACCTGCAGGAACGATCTGCCCTGCCGGTTGATCCGTCCTGCATCGGACGTTAGCTCATTGCTGTAGTAAGTATTGAGGTTATTGACCCAGAAGAAGTGTCCCTCAGGTACGATCCATCCGATCCCCTCTTCAAACGACACATAGGCGAACTCAGGTACGTAGGGATTGAGCAGGTTCTTGCTCCAGACAAAGTCACTGTCGTCGATTTGCAGCTGCGAAAGCAGGATGGAGGCAAGGTCCACCTGTGAACCGATCCTGCCGATTTTCGTTCCCCGGTATTCCTCTTTGATGACCTCACCGTAAAATAATAATGGAATGCGATGATATTCAGGCGAATGATAGTACCAGTTCTTCTGTGAGAAATGACTGTGATCGGCGATGAGTATGAACAGGGTACTGTCGTACCAGGACTGCCGGCGTGCTTCCCTGAAATAATTACCAAGACACTGATCGGTATAATACGCAGAGTTCAGGTAGTCGTTGATCACCGCATTATAACCCCAGTCCCTTTTCACCGCCAGAGGCATATCAAAGGGCGAATGAGTGCTCAGGGTGAATACGGAAGAAAAGAAGGGGGTCTTCTCCCCTGCCAGGTCATCCAGTTGCTCTTTCAGCGTGAATTCGTCATGAATACCCAGCTTGGCACGGGGGAAAGCCGGGTTGAAATCATAGATCTCCTTGATCCTCTGGAAACCGTTGTAATAAATGTAGCTTTTGATGTTTCCGTAGATCAGCTGCCCGCCGAAATAGAACGAGGTGGCATAGCCCTGCCCGATCAACTGGCGCGTCAGGCTGGGTAATTTGTTGTACTTATCCGGCTGGACGGCAATGGAGCTTATCGGGTGGGCCGGGAATCCTCCGAAAAGACAAGCTATTCCCTGTTCCGACCTGGTCCCGCTGGCATAGATGCGGGTAAAAAGGACTCCCTCCCGTTGCAAAGAGTCAAATTCCGGAGTGATCCCCGGCTCTCCCCCCAGAGCCTCGATCAAGTCGGCCGACCAGCTTTCAAGAAGGATCAGGACAATATTGGGACGGCTTATCTTCAGTAGCTCGGCCGTGGTGTCCTTTTCAGTGTGGTAAAGCTCCTGTATGGTCTTCTGAGCCTCTTCAGGAGGATAATGTTCAAATGGATTCTTTCCTTTGTAACGATTATTTTCACGAGCGCTGGCTGCCAGGTTGAAAAAGGAATTTGTCGCGGCCAGATTGAGAATCTGGTGCGTGGAATAATAGGCCTGGCTTTGCATGATCGGGATCTCCCGTGTTCCCCCGCGTGCCCCCAATATAAGCAGCGGCGGGACGAGGAGAAAAAATAGAACCGTAAACACAATGTTGCGCCTGATCGCTCGGATGGGTTTGAAAAAAAACCTGGCATAGAGCCAGCAGGTGAGGGTCAACTGGGTAAGAAAGATTATCAACAGGATGAAAAACACCTTTGTTTCGGCTGTGTTATATATTTCAGAGGGATTGGAAAGATACAACAGGGCCTTGTAGGGTAATTTTGTTCTCCATTCAAAATAAACACCGTTTTCCGCTCCAATGATCAACGCATAAAGGAAAACGACCAGAAAGGTGTAGCCTTTATGGAGCCAGTTCAGCCAGTTTGGACTGTAGATGGATTGCACTACCAGGATCAGGAACGGGATGAAGAGAAGATAGCAGGTTGTTGCAAAATCCAGGGGGAGTGCATGCCAGAAAGCGGCCAGGGCATGCCCGAACCCGGCATCCTCCTGAGCGATCAACCCTGCGTAATAGGTCATGAAGACAGCCCTTCCAATCGCAAAGGCCACAAGCCAGAAAACAAACTGCATCAACAGGTTAAAAAGGATCCGCTTCATAATTTCGATTGGAAGGATGGAATAAAATGGGCGTAAAATTAGGAATTAATTGACAAAACACGGATGAACGGATACGATTGGACAATTTATTCTACTTTTGTTGATCACAAGATATCCGGATGAGCGCGGAAGATAATTTTACCCGTATCAGGAACCGTTTGCCCGGGGGAGTAACCCTGGTGGTTGTTTCCAAAACCCGCTCCGAGGAGGACATTCTGCGCCTGTATCGTTTGGGACACAAAACATTTGGAGAAAACAAGGCCCAGGAACTCACCGGTAAAAGGCATTTGCTGCCTGCCGACATTCAATGGCACTTCATCGGGCATTTACAGACGAATAAAGTTAAAGCTATCGTTCCTTTCGTTCATATCATTGAAAGCGTCGATAGTTTGCATTTATTGTCTGAGATAGAAAAACAGGCAAAAAAGCAGAACCGGATCATGGATTGTTTGCTGCAAATGTACATTGCGACCGAGGAAACAAAATTTGGACTGTCGCAGCAAGAAGCCGAAGCGATTCTCTCATCCCGGGAATATAAGACCATGGGATCTGTCAGGATCAGGGGAGTGATGGGCATGGCATCCCTGACGGCTGACCGGGAGAAGATCCGGCAGGAATTCAGGCTGCTGAACGAAACATTTCAGTATTTAAAAAAGACCTATTTTGCAGGTGCTGAGGGGTTTTCGGCGATCTCCATGGGAATGTCGGGGGATTGGGAGATTGCGGTTGAAGAAGGTGCAACGGTTGTCAGGATCGGGACAGCGATTTTCGGAGAACAGATGTCATCCCCGGCAAAACTATGAGCACAGCGATCCTCATCAAAAATAAAAAAGCTGCTTTTGAATATTTCCTTCTGGAGGAGTTCACTGCCGGCATTCAGTTAACCGGGACGGAAATCAAATCAATCCGGACCGGAAAGGTCAGTTTTGTGGATTCCTTCTGTGTTTTTGAAGGAAGGGAACTATATGTAAAAGGGTTACATATTTCTGAATATTCTCACGGAACACATTACAACCATGATCCAAAGAGGGACCGGAAGCTGCTTCTGACGGCCAGGGAGCTGAAAAAGCTGGCGACCAGGGTGAAGGAAAAAGGGTTTACGATCGTTCCGGTGCAGCTGTACATCAACGAGAAAGGATTTGCAAAACTCGACATAGCGCTGGCCAGGGGAAAGCACACCTTTGACAAGCGGGATACGCTGAAGCAGAAAGATCTGCGGCAGGAGATGCAGCGGGGGCGGGAGCGAGAGGGGTAGGCGATCGGCGGTCAGCAGCTTGTCCTGATGAGCGAAGTGAAATCAGGATCAGCAGTCAGGAGTAATACAATTGAACAAGGAATAACAATTTGACAATTTGACACCGAATAATGACGAATGAACCGTAAACCATAAATTCGATTGTGATGAAGCAAAAACCCCGGTTAGGATTCTGGCAGATCTGGAACATGAGCTTCGGTTTCATGGGCATACAGTTTGGCTTTGCCCTTCAGAACGCCAATGTCAGCCGCATCTTTGAGACCCTGGGGGCCAGTGTTGAAAGCATTCCGATCCTCTGGATAGCAGCCCCGGTCACAGGATTGATCGTTCAGCCCATCATCGGTCACATGAGCGACAACACCTGGAACCGATTGGGAAGAAGGAGGCCTTATTTTCTGACGGGAGCCATCCTGGCATCGCTGGCGCTTTTGTTCATGCCCAATTCACCCGTGTTGTGGATCGCAGCCGGGACACTCTGGATCATGGATGCCTCCATCAATATTTCCATGGAACCGTTCCGTGCCTTTGTCGGGGACATGCTACCTTCCGAGCAGCGAACAAAAGGCTTCGCAATGCAGAGCTTCTTCATCGGCACCGGTGCCGTGATCGCCTCAGCCCTCCCCTACATCCTGACCAACTGGCTGAACGTTCCCAATACTGCCGTGGAAGGACACGTTCCCCTGTCGGTGAAATATTCGTTTTACATTGGCTCCGCTGCATTCATTCTTTGTGTGCTCTGGACCGTGATCCGAACAAAAGAATACTCACCAGGAGAACTGGCAGAGTTCAGCAAACAGGAAGAGGTTATCAGCCACAGGGCCGTGCACGATGAAGCTTCCCTCCCTGCCAGAAGGTTTCTACGCTCAAGCATCATCTGGGTCGCCGGGGGGATCTTGCTGGGTTTTCTGGTGTACTGGTTCAAACTGGCAGGGGAACTCTACATCCTGGTCGTGGGCCTGGTTGTTTTTGGATTGATACAAAGCATCGTAGGATGGCTGATACAGTCAGGAAAAACAAAAAATGGATTTGTCGTGGTCATCAATGACCTGTTCAAGATGCCAAAGACCATGGGGCAGCTGGCTATCGTGCAGTTCTTTTCCTGGTTTGCGCTATTTGCCATGTGGATCTACACCACTGCCGGGGTGACCAGCCACATTTACGGCACACACGATACCTCATCCGCACTCTATAATGAGGGAGCCAACTGGGTGGGGATCATGTTTGCGGTGTATAACGGCTTTGCCGCCGTGGTGGCCTTTCTGTTACCGGTACTGGCACGCTGGACCAGTCGCAAGATTACCCATATGATCGCACTGATCGCAGGAGGCATTGGATTGATCTCGGTCTATTTCATCAAGGATCCGAATGTGCTTGTTCTTTCCATGCTGGGGGTAGGTCTGGCGTGGGCCAGCATCCTGGCCATGCCCTATGCGATCCTAACAGGTTCGCTTCCGCAGAACAAGCTAGGAACCTATATGGGCATATTCAACTTTTTCATCGTCATCCCGCAGATTATGGCTGCAACGATCCTGGGCTTTTTCGTGAAATCCATTGCGGGCGGTCACCCCATCTACGCACTGATCCTGGGAGGATGCTCGATGTTCGTGGCCGCTATCCTGACGCTTCTGGTGCATGATGTGGATGCACCGAAAAGGGTAAAGTAAATCAAAGGGACTACTTTGCAGGAACCACATCATATTCCATCGTGACCAGCAGGTCGGCAGTGGGTTTGAGCGCCCCGACCATTTTGTGCTCCTGCTCCAGCACGCGCATCCGGTATTCATTCTGAGGCTCCTTGCCCCTGACCACCTGGGCCTTCTTCGTTTCATGATAGGTAAGCTCGATGAACACCCTCACGTCGGCCTCTTCAGTCTTGACCGCGTACAATCCGTCGATGATCAGCATGTCGATACCCTTGAAATCCGTGGTGAGCTGATCGATCTGTTCGGTGACCAGGTCGACGCAGGGCATGGTCGAGGTTTTACCCTCCTTAAAGTCCCGGATGTTGCGGTGGATCGTATCCCAGTCATATTCTCCGTACCCCACCACGTTTTCAATGCCGTGTTCCTTCCGCCACGCGGTTCTTTGCAGTGGATGGATACGGTAATAATTGTCGATGTGGATGGGCTTGGCCATGATCCCGTGCTGGCGGAGGCCCCTGGCCACAACGTGAGTCAGTTCTGATTTTCCCGAGCCCGATTCACCTGAAATCGCAACGATATATTTCTCTTTGCGGTTTTTCAGGATGTGTTCCAGGATCTTCGCACCCGCTTCGCGGTGCTTGTCGGTGATCAACAATACATCTCCCAGCATAATTGAACATATTAAATATTTAATACTACATACTTCATCCTTCATAATACTTATGAACCACCCATCCGGAATCAGCCAGGATCAACTCCCTGTCCCTAAGGAATATCCGGACATCTGAACGATCTTTTAAATCGGCTTTTATCTTTATGGTCTGGTGAGTCACTTCGCATTCATAATCAATCCCCCTGAAGGTAAAGGAGTAGGCCACCTCACGCCAGTGGGCGGGCAGGTGAGGTTCGATCCTGACGTAGTCGCCTTTCAGGTTCAGGCCGCCATAAGAGCTGACGGCTATCCATACCGTACCCGCCATCACCCCTGCATGAATCCCTTCAGCCGTTGTCCCTCCCTGGACATCCTGATAATCACTGGTCAGCGCATCCAGGTAAAGCTTCCAGCTGAGCTTGCGGTCACCCACCCGGTTGGCCAGGAGTGCGTGCACTACACGGCTCAACGTGGATCCGTGTGACGTTCGCGCAAGATAATAGTTCAGGTTCTTTTCCGGATAATCAGAAGGCATTTCATAGTGCATCTCTCTAAAAATCCGGTCAAGTTCCTGTTTGTCAAAATTATAGAATAGCATCAGGGTATCGGCCTGCTTGGCAACCTTGTACTCATCCGGAGACTTCCCTTCGGCTTTCAGCAGCCTGTCCAACCGGTAAATGTTACCGTATTTGCTTCTGTAATGGTCCCAATCGAGCTCTTTCAGGTCAAAATATCCGTCATATTGTGCGAGAATACCATCGGAAGAGACCACCAGGTTCAGTTTACTGCCGATGGATTTCCATTGAAGGACCTCGGCTTCACTTAGTCCGATCTTTTCACACAATTTGATCCAGGATGGCGGGTCCATCAGTTCCATCAGGTCATCGGCGATCTCAAAGATCCAGGCCACCATCAGGTTCGTATAGGCATTGTCGGTCAGTCCGCCCCGGTCAGCATCCTTGTATTTCTCGTGAAATTCATCAGGACCCATGACCCCTGAGATGGAATACCTGCCTGTTGCCGGATTCAGCATACACTTGCCAGACCAGAAACGGCAGATCTCGAAGATCAGCTCCGCCCCGTAATCCTGCAAGAACGCCCTGTCATCCGTAATTCGGCAGTAATCCCACACGTTATAGGCAATGGCCAGGGAAACGTGTCGCTGCAGGGAGCTATGGTCGGGACCCCATTCACCCGAAACAGGGTTCAAATGAATGGTCTGAGTTTCTTCCCTGCCATCACTGCCGCTCTGCCAGGGGAACATGGCGCCCCGGTAGCCGTGCTCTTTTGCATACCTCCTCGCAGCATCCAGGCGCCTGTAGCGGTAAAGAAGCAGCGAACGGGCGACGACAGGGAAGTGGATGGAATAAAAGGGCATAATATAGAGTTCATCCCAGAAGATGTGTCCCCTGTAAGCCTCACCGTGAAGTCCCCTGGCCGGCAGGCCCGCATCCAAAGTGGCATTGTTCGGGGAGGCAGTCACCAAAGTATGAAACAGATGCAACCTGAGCAATTTCTGAGCAAACCGGTCACCCGTAACCCGTACATCGATCTTTTGCCAGATCTTCGACCAGCAGTCTTTCGACTCATTGGCCACTTCATCGAAGGTGCTGTACAGCATGACCGAATCCGACACCTTTTCAACCAGCTCACCGGCAGGAATATCACTTGAAGTATAGATCGAAACCAGTTTATCGATCTTCAGGCTTTCGCCAGGCGAAAGCTGCACGCCAAACAGGACCTCCGAGCAGGCAGATGCATTAATATACTTAAAATCAGGATGATAGAGTTTATCATTACGATAAATTGTGTAGGTTGCCGCGTTGGCAATCCTGATCTTCGACTGTGTTGTTTCAACAACCAGGTAGTGAACATCCTGCTGCCCGTCTGAGGCAATTCCCTGCAGGTGTTTTTGATTCAATTGTTTATACCGGTCAACACCTGCATTGACATGGTCGCCCGACAGGGAAGAGCGGAAGGTGATCTCACCGGAATAATTCATTGGTGTCAGGGTGTATTCGAGGGCGGCCACGTGGGGATCCGCCATGCTGGCTATCCGGCTGGATTGGATCCGGGTCTCCCGTCCCTGCGGATCCCTGACCGTCATCAGGCGGGTCAGGATGCCATCCTGAAAATGGAGTGACCGTTGGATGGAGGTGATTTCAACGGCATTGACATCCAGCCAGGGGCCGTCGCCGATCCTGAACTGGATCACTGTCCAGTTGATACAGTTGACAAAGTCTTCGTTTTCAACATCCTTATCCCCCACTTTTGAAACCAGCCGGTTATAGATGCCGGCCATATAGGTCCCTGGATAATGATGAGCGCAGGCAGACTGTTCCTCCATACAGCCTCTGGTTCCGAAATATCCATTCCCGACCGTGAGGAGTGTTTCGCGGGTTTTCTCTTTGCCGGGATCATAACCGTGATAGGTGATTGACCAGGAATCCCGAACAAGTCCCTTGCTGAACCATTCGGCGATGCCATCGAAGCCAATCTCGCTGATATCGGTTACTACGACGTCGGCACCGTTTTCAAGAAGTTCCCGGGTGTTTTCCTCGCGGGCGATTCCCAGCGTCAGTCCAAAATTCCCTCTGGCACCTGCCTGCACACCGGAAACGGCATCCTCAATGATCACAGCCCTGTTATAGGGCACTCCAAGGCGATCGCACGCGGTTGTAAAAATATCCGGTTCAGGTTTTCCCTGGAGGCCCAGTTCGGCCGACACGACACCATCCACGCGTGCTTCAAACAGTTCCAGCAAGCCGGCGGCATTCAATACGGCCTCACAGTTCTTGCTGGAGGATGCGACCCCGATCCGGATGCCTTCCTCTTTAAGCTTGTGGATCAGCTGTACCGTGGAGTCAAAAACTTCAACACCTTCATTATCAAGAACTTCGTTAAATGCCCTGTTCTTGCGGTTCCCCAGCCCGCAGATCGTTTCCCGGCTTTCGCCATCGGAGGGATCACCCCAGGGAAGCTTGATCCCCCTGGATTCCAGGAAGGATTCCACCCCTTTGTACCTGGGCTTCCCGTCAACATAAGGAAGGTAATCGTTTGCATGGGTAAATTCCCGGAAGGGCGTGGATGTCCGCCTGCTGTAATCAAGCAAAAATCCATCAAACATTCGCTTCCAGGCGGCGCTGTGCACCAGGGCCGTTTTGGTGATCACACCATCCAGATCGAACACCACCGCATCAAAATCATATTTCGGCATAAAAGTGTGTATTTTCGCTTTTAATTGAACATCCGTCATTCACCCCACATCCTGGGAAGCCAGCGGGAATTCGACGAACAGGGTGGAGCCTTTCCCGGCTTCGCTGGTGCACCATACCTTTCCGTTCATTACCCTCACATATTTCACGACGATCGACAGTCCGGGGCTCTCCGCTTCATTCCCCGGGACATTTGCCTTTTGAGTCTGGTATTTCCCGTATAATTTCATCCTATCCTGCTCATTGATGCCGGGTCCTTCATCCCTGATTTCAATCCTTGCCCTGTCATCATTCTGATAAAGCCGGATCCAGATTTGCTTTCCGGCAGGTGAAAATTTGATGGCATTGGAGAGAAGATTTTCGACGATCAGTGAGGCGTAGTTTGGGTCGACCACCGAACAGAGATCGGAAGTTTCCGTTATGAGCGTGATATCCTTCTGTGCAACCGCATAGGCATAAAGCTCCGTTATTTCCTTCAGGATGACGGCAAGGTTAACCTTCTGGGGTCGAAAGGCCATGCTTCTGGTCTCGATTTCATTGATGTCCACGATCTGGTCAATGATCCGGTTGATCCTTCTCAAGGAATTGTCGATCAACTCAACCGATTTGACCTGATCGCGGGTAAGGTTCTCAGACTGCGATTTGAGAAGATCGGCGAGGCATAGGCTGCTGGTCAGGGGATTTCGCAGGTCGTGTGCCAGAACGTTGATCAGGTGGAATTTCTCTTCATTCAGCCGGGAGAGTTCCTCATTCTTGGTTTCAAGCTCCCTTTGCTGGAGCTTGATGTTTTGATTATGGAAATCTATTTCCTTGTTTTGTTTCTGGATCTTAAGATAGCTCTGGGCCAGTTTCCTCTCCAGTTCATTCATGTCCCTGATACGATTCAAGACCAGCCGGATCACTCCATACATCACCTTGATGTCGGATTCCATCAGCCGGGAGAATTCACTTCGATCCAGCCGGTACAGGAGGGTTTGCTCTTCAGAGGTGATGGAAGCTGATCGCGGTGAGGAGTCAAGCAGTGCAAATTCGC
Source organism: Bacteroidales bacterium (assembly GCA_035342335.1). Classification (NCBI taxonomy): domain Bacteria; kingdom Pseudomonadati; phylum Bacteroidota; class Bacteroidia; order Bacteroidales; species Bacteroidales bacterium. The sequence continues at coordinate 57,678 of DAOQWY010000003.1, read as the reverse complement.
CAAACACTTTTCCCTGGCTGAGGCGGGCAAGCACATGATCGCCCACATGAACCCTGACTGATCCCAACGCAATGACGTACATTGCATTTCCTTCATCCCCTTTACGGAAAACAACCTCCTGCTTTGTCTTTTTTTCTTCCTCCATGAGTTTGCAGATCCTGGTCAGTGTATCCTCCGGAAGGTCTTTAAAGACGTCCACCTGCTGCATGAGCATTATTTTTCTCGCAAGCGGATCCTGGTCTTCGGGCAATGCCATGGTTGAATGATTAAATTGACAACTTACTGTCCCACATTGATCCAATAATAAGCGTAAGGCGGCAGCCAGAGTGCATTTTCAGCTTCACCAAGCACCAGCACCTGATCAAGCAGGTCTGTCTTGGTGAAGCCGGGCAGAAGTTCGGGTATGGCAACCTCTTCCTCCTGACCGGCAAGATGATGAATGACCAGTATCTTCTCTTTCCCGTACGATCTCAGGTAGGAAAGCACCGATGACAAGGCTGTCCCGTCTTTCTTTTTGATCTCCATCCATTGCAGTTCACCCCTGCCAAAACAGGAATAAAGTCTTCGTACCCGTACCATGCGGCTGACCTGGCTGAAAACGCCGTACTCCAGTGAGTCGGACTGTTGCAGCCTGTGATCCAGCTCTTCCCAGTCGATCATCCCCCTGACCAGGAACCGTGTATCGTCCTTTCCCGACAACTGGATCATTTGCTGGTAATAAGATTCGTCGTTGGTCTTGCCAAACTCATCACCGTAGTAAATGACGGGTGTTCCGGGAAGGGTCAGCATGATGGAGAAGATCATTCCTATCTTGTCAGGATCACGATCCATAAGTTCTGAAAGCCTTGCCGAAAGTCCCTGGCCGAGCCGAAAGTCCCATTCCGGCTTTTTACAGTATTTTTCATGGATATATCTCCGGTCTTCCTCCGTCACATAGACCAGTTCGAGGCTTAGTTCATCGTGGCAGCGAAGAAAGGTGAACCATTGTGCATTATCCGGTATGGCAGGAGTTATTTCAGGGCTCAGTGTGTGCCGGACCGGCTGGCTGCTTTGCAATGCCACAGTCTTAAACAGCTGGGGCATCAGCGGGAAATGGTAACCTGCATTGCATTCGTCACCTTTGCCGAAGTATTCGACCACCAGGTGGGGCTTCTGGCAGGCTTCGGCCAGCAGAAGCGTATCCGGCCGAACGTAATCCAGGGCAGCGCGCAGGAACCGGAGGAGAGTATGCGTCTGTGGCAGGTTCTCACAGCTGGTGCCTTCCTCCTTCCAGATATAGGGTATGGCATCGGCACGAAAACCGTCAACCCCTTTTTCGAGCCAATAAAGGAGATGGCCTGCCATTTCAAGAAGAACCAAGGGATTCCTGTAATTCAGATCGGGCTGGAACTCAAAAAAACGATGAAAAAAATACTCCTCCCCGTCTTTCTCCCAGTTGCTGGTACAGAGACCCTTGAATATGATCCGTGCTTCCCTGTATTTTTGATCATCTTTGTTCCAAATATAATAATCTCTGAATGGATTATCAATGGATTTTCTTGACTCCTTAAACCAGGGATGTTCGTTGGATGTATGATTCAAAGCGATATCAAAAATGACGCGGATGTTTTTTTGGTGAGCGCGTCCGAGAAATTGCACGAAGACCGATTCTTTTTCCTGACGGGAAGCTGTGGCCGGAAGGTCCAGCAGATTCGACCGGATGCTTTGATAGTCACTGATGTCGAAGCCTGCATCCCGCATGGGGGATTCCAGGATGGGAAGCAACCACAGACAGTTCACGCCCAGCCGGGTCAGGTAATCCAGTCTGGATTCCAACCCGGGGAAATCCTTGTTGAAAAGGTCAACATACAGTGAATACACGACCACATCCTTGTACCACCCCGGCGGATTGGGAGCCAGGGTGATGCGTTCTTTTACGCATTTCAGCTCAATGAAAAAATCATTCAGTTTTTCCGTTGGCCAGCCAGGATACAATTCGTTCCAGCATTGGGTCAACACGTTGAATTCATCGTCGTTAGACTGCATCTGCCCGTTGGTTTTAAAGCTCAAAATTACAAAAAAATCAATACTGTCCCGTGCCGCGCGGCCTGATGATTTGATTCCTGCATTTCTATCGATATTTGCGGGAGAAATTGTAATTTTAAGCCCAAATCAATTCTGACAGAAACGATGATCAATCAGAAAAATGGACGGTGTGCCAAGTCCATGTTTTTCATCTTTTTTATTTTCATTTTCTTTTTTGTGAACTTCTGCAGGGCGCAATCCATTGGTTATGCGATCGTTGGTGATCACAATCGAATGTCGGTCACGTTTGAAAACCTGAACAACCTGGTGGTCATGCCGGTAAAGATCAACGGGCTTCTCCCCTCCAAGTTCATTCTTGATTCAGGGGTATCGCTGACCCTGCTGACCGAAAAGGCCCTCTGCGATATCCTGGAGATTCCGTGCGACAGGCGGATCAGTTTGCCCGTGATCGGTCTTTTGGATTCCATCACCGGTTGCATAGCGACGGGTGTAAAAATAGATCTGCCCGGCGTAAAGAGTCACGGACAGAACCTGGTCGTACTGGATGAAGATTACCTGAACCTGAAAAGCTTTCTGGGAAATAATGTCCAGGGGATCATCGGTTATGACCTGTTCCGGAATTTTGTCGTGGATGTGGATTACATCAATAAAATTGTCACCCTGATCCAGCCCGGTCACTTCAGGCCTCCGCGCAAATACGAAAAAATTTCTGTTGAGATGATCAGCAACCGGCCTTACATTCAGTGTGAAGCCACTGATGAAAATGGTTACTCCCACACTCTTACCATGCTGGTTGATCTGGGAGCGAGCTTTGCCATTATGTTCGAGATTGATTCAGCACAGGTGGTCGGCATACCTTCCACGAACCTGGAGACCGTCGTGGGCAGGGGTCTGGGAGGAGACATCGCCGGTTATGTGGGAAGAATAAAGCAATTTAAGATAGGATCGTACGTACTGGATGATGTCATTGCTTCCTTTTATGATAAATACCGCACCCACGACGTCATCCCCGAGGTCCGCCAGGGTGCCATTGGAGGCGATGTTCTAAGCCGGTTTCAACTTATTATTGATTACCCGGGAAAAGCGATCTACCTAAAAAGGAACTTTTCATTCAACCGGTCATTTGAATTCAACCTGAGCGGCATCGAAATGGTTGCTTCCGGCATCGGGCTCAACCTGTACACCATCACCCGCGTCATCCCCCGGTCACCTGCCGATCGGGCCGGCATCCTGCCCGGCGACAGGATCGTCATGTTCAATGGTAAATCAACCGAAGAAATGGCCCTGAACGAGCTTAATCACGAGCTTCGGCTGAAGCCCGGTAAAAAAATCTGGTTAAGATTGGAACGGAACGGTCAAAGGATCAAACGTTCTTTTAAGCTAGAGAGAAGCATTTAAGTCAGCAGCCTGTCCCCAGGAACGTGGTGTCGAAGGATCAGCAGCCGTCAGTTAGCAGATTGCAGTTGGCAGGTTACATCTGGGGTTTTTGTAATTTTGCAATCCGTTTTGAATTCATAAATAACCATTTGATCGCCTTCATGAAAAAACCAATCCTTGCCATTGCCTGCATCACCCTCCTGATCAGTTGTTCCCGCCTGGAAGACCTAAGGATCCATTCAACTGACGATGTCGTGGGGCTTGCCTCCCCTGTTAGACTCCAGTATGATTCTACCGTCATTTACCTTCAGGACTATTTCGTCGATGTGAGCGGAATCGACTCGGTGCATATCGGCGAAGAGGCTGTTCCAATGACTCCTGACCGCTCACTGGTTTACCGGTCCGATCCATCCGGCTTGCCCGTTATGGAAATGAAGGTCTGGATAGCCGGCCAGCCCTATTCCATCCCTGTCCTGAAGTCCAGGAAACTTCCTTACACGTTCAGGTTCGATCCGCAGGGAAAAACATACCAAACCGTCAATATCAAAGGAAGTCTGAATGGATGGAATCCCTCGGCCACGCCGATGGAATTCAAGGATGACCTCTGGCAGGCGAACGTTGTGCTCAACCCCGGGACCTACCAGTATTTGCTGGTCGTTGACGGAATGGAGATGCTCGACTCAGCCAACGCAGAGGTCATCGACAACAACATGGGCGGATTCAATTCCGGGCTTGTGCTTGGAAGCCTTGATGATCCACTGTCGCCGGAACTGTACACCGCTTCGCTGGAAGATGATGACATCATTGTCAAATCCGTGAATCCGGTTGACGAAGTCTTTGTCTTATGGAACAATTACCGGCTGGATGAGCGGTTCATTGAAAATGAGGAGGGTAATTTCGAAATTGAAGTGCCGGCCGTTGCTGCCGTGACTGAACGATCCTTCATCCGGGTCTGGGCCTCTAACGGCCATGGCGTCAGCAATGACCTTCTGATCCCGCTGCATTACAGAAAAGTGCTCCTTGACCCTGGACAGCTGGTACGGATGGATGAACACGGAATGATCATCTATAACATACTGGTCGACAGGTTTTACAATGCCGACACCACCAATGACCATCCCGTCCCAAGTCCGGAAATCCACCCCAAGGCCAATTATTTCGGGGGCGATATTGACGGGATAACTCAAAAAGTGGAGGATGGTTATTTTGATGATCTGGGCATCAATACCATCTGGATCTCCCCGGTTGTTCTGAATCCTGACGGTGCCTTTGGCCAGTATCCCTCGCCTCGCACCAAATTTTCAGGTTACCACGGCTACTGGCCCATTTCCTTCACCAAAGTGGACTACCGGTTCGGTACCGCACAGGATCTCAAAGAGCTATCGGAGGCACTTCACCGGAAGAACAACAATCTCCTGCTGGATTTTGTCGCTCATCACGTACACCAGGAACATCCCATCTACACGGCTCATCCCGAATGGACCACCAGCCTGTACCTGCCGGATGGCACCCTGAACACGGAGAAGTGGGATGAGTACAGGCTTACCACCTGGTTTGATGTTTTCATGCCGACCCTCGATCTGTTCAAGCCGGAGGTTTACCAGATGCTTTCCGATTCGGCTCTCTACTGGGTAAAAGAATATCAGCTGGATGGGTTCCGCCACGACGCGACCAAACATGTTCCGGAAATCTTCTGGAGAACGCTCACCCGCAAGATCAAACAGCAGGTCATTTTACCGGAAGACCGGGAGATCTACCAGATCGGTGAAACCTACGGCAACGGCGACCTGATAGGCAGTTATGTCAGTTCCGGACAGATGGATGCCCAGTTCGACTTCAATGTCTACGATGCGGCGATCGCCGTTTTCGGAAAAGAGAGCGAATCCTTCGACCGTCTCGACAACACCCTGAAGGAAAGCTTCATGTACTATGGCAACCACAACCTGATGGGCTATATTTCAGGGAACCAGGACCGGCCAAGGTTCATCTCCTATGCAGGCGGTTCGCTTGGCTGGGAGGAAGACGGGAAACGTGCGGGGTGGACACGGGACATTGGTGTTGGTGATCCGGTGGGGTACAAGCGACTGGCCCAGCTGATGGCGTTCAACATGACCATTCCGGGCGTACCTGTGATCTTTTATGGTGATGAGATCGGCCTTCCCGGCGCCAATGATCCGGATAACCGCAGATGGATGAAATTTGACAACCTGACGGATGAAGAGAACGACCTCCGGGAAACGGTCAAAAAACTGATCGACCTGCGGAAGTCAAACCTGGAGTTCATTTACGGGGACTTCACCCCCCTGCTGGTTTCAGAGTATGCCTATGCCTATGCAAGAGACTACTTCGGAAGAACCAGCATTGTCGTTTTCAATAAATCAGGTAACCAGCAGGTAATTGAATTATTCCTGCCGGAAAGAATGGAGGAAGATGTGTTCAAGGCTCTCTTTGGGTCTCAGATAAAGATTAAAGACAATCATATCCAAATGACTATGGCAGGGAACAGTTTTGACGTTTTGAGCTCTAAAGAATGAGCCTTTTCAGAAAAGTAATAATTTTGGACTAAAGTCCATTAACTGGTTGATTATCAATTACACCGGCCTTAAGGCCGGTGTAAAGCAAATTACTGATTTATAGGGCTTTAGCCCTAAATTAAGGTTCATTAATCCTTTTTCGGAGAGAACTCAGGAATAGAACACGGTTAACACAGAAAACGAAGACAATCAAGGAACAAGCATTCTGAAAATAGTACTTAAAATTTCAAATCATGAAACATTACCAGAATTCCCTTTCAGCTTTGATGAGTTTCATCGTCATTGCATTCCTCTGGACGGCATGCAAGCAACAACCAACAGAGATCATTGGTAAATCAAGGCTTCCTGACAGCGAGATCAAACACCCTGAATGGAGCAAAAATGCCAACATCTACGAGGTGAACATCCGCCAGTACACCCCTGAAGGGACATTCCTTGCTTTTGTGAAGCACCTCCCCCGCCTGAAAGAAATGGGAGTTGACATTCTATGGTTGATGCCCATCAATCCTATCGGCGAGCTGAACCGGAAGGGCACGCTGGGAAGCTACTATGCCATCCGGGATTACCTTTCAGTCAATCCGGAGTATGGCACCCTGGACGATCTGAAACTTCTGGTCAGCAGGGCACACGAGCTGGGCATGAAGGTGATCCTTGACTGGGTAGCCAACCATACTGCCTGGGATAATACGCTCATCGAAGAATGCCCCGAATGGTACAAGAAGGACACAGCCGGAAAGCTGGTTTCCCCATATGATTGGACCGATGTGCTGCAGCTGGATTACGACCAGCCGGAATTGCACGATTACATGATCAATGCGATGAAGCACTGGATCATTGAGGCCGACGTAGATGGGTTCAGGTGCGACGTTGCCAGCATGGTCCCCACTGAATTCTGGAACAAGGCACGCAGGGAACTGGATCAGGTAAAGCCCGTCTTCATGCTGGCTGAATCCGAGAAGCCGGAACTCCTAAAAAGTGCATTTGACATGGATTACGGCTGGGAATTCCATCACATCATGAACCAGGTGGCTCAGGGAAAAATGAATGTCATCAACATGGTGGACTATTTCAGGAAAACGGATACACTCTACCCTGGCAACAGCTACCGGATGTATTTCACTTCCAACCACGATGAGAACAGCTGGCAGGGGACTGAGTTCGAACGGATGGGCGATGCCGCATCCCTGATGGCGGTCCTGTCAGCCACGGTCCCCGGCATGCCCCTGATCTATACCGGACAGGAAGCCTGTCTGGACAAACGGCTGGAATTCTTTGAAAAAGATACCATTGACTGGGACAGGAATGCAGAATATAAAGAATTTTACCGCGTCCTGCTTGCGCTGAAGGACCGGAATAAGGCACTATGGAATGGCAATGAGGGAGGACTGATGGAAATCTTTCCCCTGGCAAATGATTCAGTGGTGCTTGCATTCACGCGGCAAAAAGACACCGACCGGATTGTGGCCCTCTTTAATTTTTCGAATGAACGGCAGGAAGTCAAGCTGAAAAATTTTGCCTATCGGGGGAATTATACGGATGTCTTTACCGGTGACGAGCTATCCTTAAGAAAAAGGGCTCTGTTCAAGTTGGAGCCCTGGGATTACAGAATTTTTGAGCTTCTAAAATGACCTCACCCCCTTTCTCCCCCTCTCCTTGAGGAGAGGGGGTTGGGGGGTGAGGTTTTCTTTCTAGTATCCCGGATTTTGCTCCAGTTGGGGATTGGCATCCATTGCAGCTTTAGGAACAGGCCACAACGTTACATGATCCGGCGACATATCCGGCTTTTCCCAGCGTGCTTGCGTATAGGTCCCAAACCTGATCATATCCGAGCGGCGGTGACCTTCAGCATACAATTCTCTTGCTCTTTCGGCAAGTATATCTTCAAGGATTACGGCATTCAACGGTTCAGCTCCGGCACGGGCTCTGATCTGATTCACCAGATCCAGTGCTTCTCCCGAACTGCCACCGGTACGAAGGAGTAATTCGGCTTTCATTAGCAGTACATCCGCATAGCGGAAGATTGGAAAATCGTTGCTCATATACCGGTCGCTTCCTGCTATGAACGGGAATTTGGCTATGCGCGCTCCACACTGCCTCAGGCAGTTAGGCTCCAGCATGTTTACATTGGGTGTAAGGTTTAATCCCGCACCATCAGGATCTCTTGGTTTTGTAGGATTTGCAGGATCAAATTTTTCATAGCTGGGATCCTGGATCTGCACACCCTGGTCATCGTATTGCTTGCCGAACAATAATCCATTTCGCCTGAGATCGGTCGAATCGAACATGTTAAAAAAGGCTTCCTGAGCACAGACACCATTCCAGGTGGCGCTCTGGATGCCAAACTTGCTTTGAAGACTGTAATGCAATGTAAACAGATGCACTTCAAAGCCCTGGGCATTTACCTGGTCGAAAGGAAGACCCATGATGTGCTCACGGGAGTTGGTGGCATTGGCCACGAAATTGCTGAAGAAATCCGGTTCCAGCTCATAGTTATCTGAGAGAATGATGGCATTGCATAAATCAAGAGCTTCCTGATATTTCGGTGTCCCGATGAAAACTTCGGCATTCAGATATAATTTGGCAAGGATTAAAGAGGCCGAAAAGTAATTGATCCGGCCATACATAGGCAAACCCGTTTCTGTGGAAAGGAGAGGCATGGCTTCCGTAAGCTCCTTTTCAATGAAGTCAAAGACTTCTGCCCGCGTATTGGTTGATGGCTTATAATCGGCAGGATAATCGAACCGGTCCACGATAGGTACGTTTCCGTACAGATCGATCAGCCAGTAATAATACAAAGCCCGTAATCCCCGCAGTTCAGCGATGGCTATCAGGGCGTTTTCACCTTCCACTCCATTGAACTGATCGATGAGCTGGTTGCATTTATTGATACCCTCGTAGCAAATGTTCCACCAGAAAGAGATGTACCCTTCGCTGGATGTCCAGGTCTGCCTGTGATAGCGATGCCATTCGCCACCGTCGAACCAGTCGCCGCCCCGCTGGGGAACAATGATCAGATCAGTACCGGCTTCTTTGCCAATCATGCCGTATTTATGGCCGATCAGCCAGTAAAGGTTGGTATAGGCCGCACCAAATGCATAAATCAGGTTGTCGGGATCCTGAAAAAACAATTCCCCGGTCAGGTCAGAATAAACCTCCTCTTCCAGCTTGGTGCACGAAGGCTGAATAATCCCTAATAAGAAGATTACGATGATTATTTTTACTGATAATGATATTTTTTTCATGACAAAGTCGTATTAATTTTAGAAAATCAGATTAATTCCAAAGGTAAAGGAGCGAGTGCTGAAATAGGTTTTCTCCCTGTCGATGCCAGGAGCAAGAGGATTATTGTTGTCATTGGAATCCCCGTACCTTACTTCCGGATCCACCCCGCTGTAATCTGTAATCGTAAATAGATTCTGACCCGAGAGATATAATTTTATCATCGAAACATACTTATTCTCAGAAAGGTCGAAATTATAGCCAAAGGCAAAATTATCAATCTTCAAAAAGGAGGCCTTTTCCACGTGAACATCTGAGTACTGGATCCCATCCTGTGCTTCAATGAAATCCTGGGCAATGCTCATTCCACTTTGTATGGCAATGGTACTTGGTTCACCGAACCTGGCATTGTTGACATTCACGAGTGAGTGTCCGAAAACGCCTCTGAGAAAGAAGTTCAGATAGAAATTCTTGTATGAAAAGCTGTTTCCCCATCCAAACTGAAAATCAGGTAACCCATTGCCCACGACCGCAACGTCGGTTTTTGCATCAAAGGTGCTGTCGCCGTCTATATCCTTGTATGCTTTAACATACTGTTCCTTGATAGAATCATAGACAATACCCATGTAAACCGGTGCAATGATCTCTCCAATCGGGCCTCCTTCATAGACCTTGATCGTTTCAACTCCCGTCAGATAAGGATCACCCAGCACACCATAGTACCTGACACTTTCCCCTTCAGCAATATCGCTGGTTATCTTATTTAGCTTTGTATTAAGGTAATAAGCAAAATTAAAGTTCGTACTCCACTTAAATGTGTCTTTTGGGGTCACATCAAAATTCAAAGCCAGTTCAATCCCTGAATTCTCAAGTTCTCCCACGTTCAACCACATCCTGTCGGTAGGATACGGCGGTACAGGTACCGTATATTCGAGCATCAGGTCAGTGCTTTTGCTGTTATAGTAGTCGATGGATCCCGAAAGTCTGTAATCCAGCAGGTAGAAGTCGAGTCCAAGGCTCAATTCCTTTTTGACCTCCCATTTCAGGTCCGGATTGGCGTTTCTGACCAGTTTATATGCCTGTATGAAGTCACCCTGATAGAAAAAATTTCCGTTGGGATCCACATTCCACAGGTCCTGTGAGAGATACGGCTGCGGAGGAAGATTGCCGGTTTGTCCGTAGCCTCCCCTGATCTTGAGCCTGTTCACATAAGGAATTTCAACAAACTTGGTAATATCAAAGCCGGCACTCACACCCGGGAAATTCCCCCACTGATTGTTTTTGCCGAACATGGACGATCCGTCACGTCTGAAATTAGCTGTCAGGAAGATGGCATCCTTCCAGTTAGCGGAAGCCCTTGCAAAAAATCCGATCAACGTAGTACCGAATTTATTGCTGCTCACCATTTCGTCATTAGCAACGATTCCCGAAGCAGATCCCAGGCTGTTATAGGTAAAGGCATCGGTAAGAAATCCTTCTCCATAGGCGGAATACCTATCCGTGATCTCTTCCTGCCAGGAATATCCTCCCAGCACTTTCACATTGAAATCATTAAAGTCCTTCTGAAACTCTCCGGTTATTTCCATAAGCTGATGGAAACGATCCTCTGAATTCTTTCGGGCGAATCCAGAATGGTTGCCTGACTTGTCACTGCGGGTGGCATTGTACAGGCTATACTTGCTCGTATAGGTCCCAAACAGGTCATTTCCCCTCTCCTGGCTGTAAAACACACCGAATTTCAACCAGTCGACAGGCTGGAAGTCGGTTTTTATACTTGCGATGATTTCCTTTTTGGTCCCGTCCAGCGTATTCTGTTCAATGGCAGCCACCGGATTGTAAAATGCAAATGCCGGTTGCTGGAAATACCCGCCCCATTCTTCCACAAAAGCTGCCGTGGCAGCTGATGTATCCGATCCGGTTCCATAGATGGGGGCAGTCGGATTATAATTGGTCACAAATCCAAGGGCAGAACCCGGCGCATACTCTTCATCCCGCATGGTTGCTGACAAATTCAAATCGAACGTGAGCATGTCGTTCAGGGCTTTCTGGGTGTAGTTCAGACGTCCGTTCAGCTGATCATAACCCGTGCTTTTAACCACACCATTCGCATTCCTGTAATTGATCGACACCCTGTAGTTCGATTTCTCCTGTGCACCGTTCAGAGCAAGGTTATATACCTGGGTGAATCCGTTCTGGGTAATGGCATCCATCCAATCCGTTTCACTTCCATAATCCGTATGATTCGGAAATTTCAGATACTCATCCTTTGTCAGGACATCAATTTTTTTGTCGATGGTTTCTACCGTAAAATTGGTATTGAAATCAATGGTTGTTCCTTTTTTTCCTTCCGTAAGTTTGCCTTTTTTGGTCGTGATCAAAATCACTCCGGATGCTGCCCTTGTACCATAAATAGCTGATGCAGAAGCATCTTTCAGTACGTCCATGGATGCTATATCCTGTGGATCGACCGATTTCAGGGAGGCACCCTGAACCCCGTCAATGATGATTAGGGGTTCGGTACTGCTGCCAAAAGTGGAAAGGCCCCGGAGCCGGACCGTAAAATCCGCATTGGGGTCCGCACCCGGACGGGCTATCGACAAACCGGCAACCTTCCCCTGGATCAGTTGGATGGGGTCGTTGACATTGCCATCATTAAAGTCTTCTGATTTGACACTTGCAATAGCGCTGGTCACTTCCTTGGTACGCTGCGTACCGTATCCAACCACCACGACCTCGGTCAGCTCTTGTCCGGGTTCAAGTGCAACATTGATCACATCACCGGTGATAGGGATGATCTGGGTAGCATAACCTACATAGGAGAAGCTCAAGGCCTGCACCGTTTCAGGAACGGCCAGGCGGTAGTTGCCATCCAGGTCGGTAACCGTACCAAGGGTTCGGTCATCGGCTGAAGTGATCGTCACCCCGATGAGCGTCTCTTTTGTCTGAGCGTCTATCACGTTCCCTGTGATGGTCCTCTGCTGTGCAATGCCAGAGCTCATGCAGGCCACGAACAATAAGATGAACAAGCCTGCCCTCTTGAACAGTTGTAAATGTTTGATCATATATTCAGTTTTTAAATAATTGAATTTCATAAAACAGGCCCCGAAAATAAGAAATTTTTCATTACATCTCCATTTTTCCGCATAAGTTATCCTTTTGGGCTCCTTTCATACGCCCGAAATGCAAAATCTGTTAAATTTTATCAGGTATTTCAGAAGGTTATAAAAATTAGTCTTAATTTTACACCTGTTCGTCCCATTAAAATTTGGGATTATTATAGAATTGCTCTATTTTTGAAAAAATTTTTGAACTTACTTTAATCATTAATAACCAAATTTTAACCAACATGAAGAAAGCATTACTCCTTACAATTTTACTCGCTTCATTTATTTCATTTGAAGCGATGAGCCAATGCGGACGTGTGAGTCTTATTGGCGAGTTCAATGACTGGGCTGGTGATCATTTCATGACACGCAACCCTGAGAATCCAGCTCTGTTTACAGCATTTCTGACCGTTACGGCGGAAGATGATATCACTGAGCCTCCTGATACTATCATTACCATGAAGTTCCGAGCGAATGCTGACTGGGCAGTAAACTGGGGTGCAGCTGATTTCCCTTCAGGTACAGGCGTTCAGGGGGGATCCGATATTCCTGTCCCTCCGGGAAATTATTATGTCACGTTTGATTGCAGCACGGGCGCGTACGATTTTACGACCACCTGCGGAACCATTGGCCTTATTGGCGAATTCAATGACTGGGCAGAAGATTATCCCATGCATCGCGATCCTGCTGACATGAATCTCTGGACAACGACCCTAACGGTCACGGCCGAAGATGATATATCGGATCCACTTGATGGCATCATTGACATGAAGTTCCGTGAGAACGGAGGTTGGACCGTGAACTGGGGTGCCGCTGATTTTCCTTCAGGCACGGGTTTACAAAATGGAGCCAACATCCCCGTCCCTCCGGGTAAGTATAAGATCACGTTCAACTGCGCCACGGGTGAGTACAACTTCACCACCACCTGCGGAGAAATCGGCATCATCGGTGAATTCAACGGCTGGGCAAGTGATGTGTGGATGACCAGAAGTGAAACCAATCCCGATGAATGGCATGTCGTGCTGTCGCTCAATGATGCACAGGACGTCGACCCAGCGGGTGATGGATTCATCAAAGTGAAATTCCGGGAGAATGCAGATTGGGCGGTGAACTGGGGCAGTACGGACTTTCCATCAGGTATCGGCACCCAGAACGGACCGGATCTTTTTGTACCTCTTGATGAGCTGGGCATCACCACAGATTACTTTGTGACGTTCAACTGCGCAACGGGTGCCTATAACTTTGCTCCAACCAACGGCCCCATCAGCATGATCGGGGAATTCAACGGCTGGAACGGCGATGTACCCCTGAACAGGGATAAAGCAGATCCAAACCTGTGGACCGTTTCCCGTTCCTGGTATGCCGATTCCCAAGTCAAATTCCGCGAAAACAACGACTGGACCTATAGCTGGGGGAACACTGGCTGGCCGTCCGGTACAGGTATCACGGAAAACGGTCCGAACATCCCACTGGTTGCAGGCAAGTACGACGTTACCTTCAACTCGGGTACAGGCGCCTATAACTTTGTGGCCAACGATGATTTCTGCGGGGAAATCGGCCTGATCGGCGACTTCAATGAATGGGGTGGCAGCACCATTCCCTATACCGATCTGTTAATGGTACGTGATCCGGAATACCCAAGCCAGTTTACGGCAACAGTTAACTTCACCAGCTCCACCGGCATTCTCTTCCGAATGGATGCAGACCAGAGCTTCACCGATGTGTGGGGCGGTACATCCCTCTGCCAGACAGGTGTGAAGGATCCTACTAAGATCATCTCCGTTGCAGGTGGAAAATACAACGTTACCTTCAACTTTAAATCAGGGGATTACTGCTTCGAAAGACTGGGCAACTCCGTGATCGCTCCCAAGGTGTTCGCCATGACCATGGATGGTGTTCTGGATGAATCCGACTGGAGAATCAACCAGAACATTTCACGCGTCGTGGATGGTACTGCCAGCACGGACGTGAATACGGTCAACTTTGGTGTCACCTACAACGACGAATTCCTGTTTGTGGGCATCGACATTGTTGACGCGATTCCGTCTAAAAATGATGGAGGTGAAGTCTTTTTGGATGGCAATAAATCAGGCGGCGCCTATGATGACAAGGATGTCCATCTGAAATTCGGGCTCGGCGGCATCGAAATCGTTCACGGACCTGAGGGAATTCAATGCCAGCTAGGTTTTGGACTGACCACCGGCGGATATGCCGGCGAAGTTGCCATTCCATGGGCTGCCCTGGGCCTGACACCGGGTACCGTGATGGGATTCGACATCATCGTTTCGGACGACGACACAGGTGCAGGTGTTGATTATAAACTGGCTTGGAACGGTGGCAAAGAAAACTATACAAACACATCGGGCTTTGGCGACCTGGTCTTCGGAGTGCTGTCGTGCGGGTGCATCAGCATCTATAATGAAACGATCGGTGACGTAGTTTTAAGAAACCCGATCGATGAGCCGACCAAATATGTTGGCACCTATAACCTTGATGCCAATTATAACCTGGTGTTCAGAAAAGATATGCAAAGCACCGTTACCTGGGCAAAGGATGCCTTCCCCGAAGGCGTGGCTGAACTTGGAGGCCCTGAAATACCAGCCACATCCGGCAGATACAGGATCCATTTTGACTGCCTCACAGGAGCATACAAATTTGAGGCTTCTCCTCTGCCTGCTGAAGGTATTGCTTATGTCGCCTATACCACCACTGCACCGGTCATCGACGGCGACCTGGCCGAATATGACTTGGCCTATGGTTCTGAAATCCTTGTGGCAGGAAATGGTCCCAACAACAATACCGTTACCTGGGGCGCCGCATGGGATCAGTACAGCCTTTATTTAGGTGTGAAAGTGGTTGACGCCGTGGTGGAAGGAAGCGGCAATCCGTGGGACAATGATGCCATTGAGTACTACATCGATGGCAACAACGATAAAGGCTCCAAGGTTGAAGCCGGCTTCGACACACAGTTGATTCAGGATTTCATGAGCAATAGCACCGTTGACACTGTCCTCTGGTTTAAAGCCGACGGTGTCCAGGCCACACCCGATCAGTGGGATGCAAAATGGAAACCCACCAGTGATGGCTATGCTGTTGAATTGAGACTGGCCTGGAGCATATTTGACTTTGCACCCGGAAAAGGCAGGGCCATTGGCTTCAGCTTGGGGAACAACGACAGCGACAATGGAATAGGGCGTGATTTTCAGACGGTATGGTACGGAACGGGAAGCAACTGGAGCAATCCTGCTGACCTTGGTGAATTGCAGCTGGCCGGCGGTCCGTATTTCTACGGATTCGAGGAGATCTTCTTCAACACCAGCATCAACCTGTACCCGAATCCTGCAAGTGGAAACGTCTACCTGCAAACAACCGCTAATGACCTTAACGGTGATATCACGATCTATGTTTCTGATATCACTGGAAAAACGTTGAAGGTGATCAATGAACGCTTAAACGGGATCAACAATATCGTGACCATCGGCACTGATGATCTGCCTACGGGTATGTACATTGTTAATATCCTAACTGAAAGTGGCAAGAGAGCGGTGAAAAAGCTCATTGTCTACTAATAACATTTTAAATGCACACACAAGCAAAGGCTGCCACCCCATCCGTGGCAGCCTTTGCTTTTTAAAACCGATAATAAATCATGAAAAAATATGTACTCTTCCTTACGATCCTTGTAATGCTGCCGGCCTTGCAGGCCAGTTCCCAGTGCGGCCGCATCAGCCTGATCGGTGAATTCAATTACTGGCTGGACGATCATTTTATGACCCGTGATCCGGAACAGCCCAGTCAGTTCACGACAATCTTTAAAGTAACCTCAAGCGATGACCCAAACTGGGATGGGATCGTTGAGATGAAATTCAGGGAAAATGCCGACTGGACCCATACCTGGGGCAATGTTGATTTTCCTTCCGGAACTGCCATACTGAATGGCCCCAACCTACCGGTTCCCTATGGAAGTTATTTCATCACATTTGATTGTGAAACAGGGGCATATAATTTTGAAACCTACAACACCGTCGGCATTGTGGGAGAATTCAACGGCTGGCAAAACGATTACCCCATGTACCGTGATGAAGAAAATCCTGATATGTGGTCGACCGTCCTTAATTGTCCGGAAGAAAATGATCCTAACGGTGATGGGATCATCGAAATGAAATTCCGCCAGAATGAAGAATGGATCGTATACTGGGGCGACGCCAGCTTCCCTTCCGGTATCGGTACGCAGTACGGGCCCAATATCCCGGTTCCCTATGGTAATTACTATATCACGCTGAACGTAAGTACCGGTGCCTACAATTTCATCACCGCCTGCGGAGAGATCAGCCTTATCGGAGAATTCGGGGATTGGGGCGAAGACCGTTTTTTAACGCGTGATCCCGTAAATCCTAATCTCTGGAGAACGATACTGACCCTGACCGGGGAAGACGATGCCTGGGGATCAGATAATATTGTCGAGATGAAATTCCGTGAAAACGGAGACTGGTACATGAACTGGGGAAGTCCCGATTTCCCTTCCGGTACAGGCGTCATCAACGGGATGACTATCCCGGTTCCTCTGGATGGAACCGGTCTGACCACAGACTACCGGGTTACTTTCAATTGTGTCACCGGTGAATACAACTTTGAGGCTGCCTCCGGCCCGGTAAGCATCATCGGCGATTTTACCGACTGGACAGGGGATGTTCCCATGAACCGGGACGCTGCAGATCCCAATCTCTGGAAACTTACCCGCTCGTGGTACGCAGACTCCTACGTGAAATTCAGGGAAAACAATGACTGGACGATGCACTGGGGAAGCAGCGACTGGCCCTCCGGCACCGGTGTCCAGGACGGACCCAACATTCCACTGGTTCAGGGTAAGTACGACGTAACTTTTAACGCCGAAACCGGCGAGTTTGACTTCATTTCCAATCCGGACATCTGCGGTGAGATAGGCCTGGTGGGTGACTTCAACAACTGGGGTGAGGGAGATCCGCCAACGGATGTCTGGATGGTACGCGACCCGGTTTACCCGAGCAACTTTTCTGTCAATCATACTTTTGCTGAACCGGCCGGACTG
This sequence comes from Bacteroidales bacterium, assembly GCA_035342335.1. Classification (NCBI taxonomy): domain Bacteria; kingdom Pseudomonadati; phylum Bacteroidota; class Bacteroidia; order Bacteroidales; species Bacteroidales bacterium. The sequence goes on along the minus strand of DAOQWY010000003.1, from coordinate 40,351 downwards.
CTGTTCAGAATGGATGCCGATGAAACATTTACCAATGTATGGGGCGGCACCTCGCTCTGCCAGACCGGCATCCAGGATGCAACCTATGTCATCCCGGTGCCCAAAGGCACCTACTACATTACATTCAACTGTAAATCAGGAGATTATTGCTTTGAAAAGCGAAAAAATTCGGTGAATGCTCCCAGGGTGTCCTCGATGAATCCGGATGGGATCCTGGATGAAAATGATTGGGGAGCGAAAGAGCCGGTCACCCGGATCTTTGACGGAGAAGTGCTGGGCGATCTGAATGAAGTCTATTTCAGATCATCCTATAATGAGCAACTGTTGTATATCGGTATCGAAGTCAAGGACGCAGCCCAGTACAGTAACGATCGTGTGACCGTTTTTATTGACGGCAACAACTCAGACGGGGAATATGATGACCATGACCTCTACATGGATGTCTTTTCGTCAGGAGGCTACCATGTATATCGCGGACCGGACAATTACGCTCCTGAAATAGGATATGCACAATCCGACACCGGGTACACCTTTGAAGTGGCGCTGCCCCTGGCTGTCCTGGGAATCGATCCGGAAGAGGGGGATCAGATCGGTCTTGATCTCTGGATCGCCGATGATGATGGTAACCCAGGCTACATTGATTATTTTCTTTCCTGGAATGGCAACCTGACCAATAATGATAACACCTCGGTTTTTGGCGACCTGGTGTTCGGCTCCCTGATATGCGGCTGCATAAGCGTTTATAACGAAACCACCGGGGATATAATCCTTCACAGCCCTGCGGATCAGGAAACGACCTTTGTTGGAACCTATGAGTACGATAATGATTACGGGATTGTGTTCCGGAAAGACCTGGCCGGGGATTTCTCCTGGGGATCAGGCAACTTTCCCGAAGGTACAGCCCAGCTGGGAGGACCTCCCATACCAGCTGTTGCCGGCAGGTACAGGATCACATTTGACTGCCGGTCAGGCACATATACCTTCATTTCCGCACCGGCCGGAGCGGATGTCGCCTTTGCAGATTATGCCGGTGTGCAGCCCGTGGTGGATGGGGACCTTGCCGAGTACAATCTGCTTTATGGCTCAGAGATACTCACCATGGGTAACGGGCCAGTCAACAATGTGATCAGCTGGGGCGTCCTGTGGGATAATACCAGCTTCTATATCGGCGCACGGGTGACGGATGAGACGGTAGAGGGTTCGGGAGATCCGTGGGAAAACGATGCCATCGAGTTCTTCCTCGACGGAAACAACGACAAGGATGGCGCCTATGATACCGACTTTGATACGCACATGATCCTGGATGCGCTGAATCAATCCAGCCTGTGGATCAAAACGAACGGTGTACCTGTCACCGACTATGAAGCCAGCTGGATATCAACAGAGCTGGGTTACAACGTGGAATTGAGGTTCGGCTGGAGCAATATCGGATTTGCTCCCGGAAAAGGCAGGGTGATCGGATGGAGCCTGGGTAACGACGACAGCGATAACGGGACCGGGCGCGATTACCAGACCGTTTGGACCGGGACTGCCGACAACGGGTGGAACACAGCCTACCTTGGCGAGCTTCAGCTGGCAGGAGGCCCCTACATCGTCGCGCTGGAAGAATTTCTCAGCAACACCTCCTTCAACCTGTATCCGAATCCATCCACCGGAATGGTATACCTGCAGACTACCACGAACGAACTGAACGGGGATGTTGTCATCGTTGTCTCGGATATCTCCGGAAAGACGCAAAAGATGATCCGCAAGCATCTCAACGGCATCAACGATATTCTGACCATTGGAACCGGTGAAATGGCTCCGGGATTATACATTGTTAATATATTGACAGAAAGTGGCAGGAGAGCGGTGAAAAAGCTTATTGTCTACTAATAACATTTAATTATGAAAGGGAAGGCTGTCTCTTCATCTGAGGCAGCCTTTCTTTTTGCATTGAAATGGAATCCTTTGATAATAAATATTGAATTACCCTGCGCTTTAGCGCGGGGATAAAGATAACTCATACCGTCCGGGCTTTAGCCCAAAACCCAGTAGCAAATATTTCGGGCCAAAGCCCTATTCAAGGGAGGCTTCTTTGGACCCCGGTCTGAAGACCGGGGTAAGTGATAATGCCAGTATTTTTACTATTTTTGCCCAGTAAAACCAATATCGAACCTCAAATCCAACGACCAGATGAATTTCCAATTTCGACTTTTAATCCTTATTCTTTCATTCTTCATCCTTCATGCTTCATCAGCCTTTTCCCAGCTCATCTCCTCCGATCCAACGTTCCCTTCCGATCAGGATGAAGTAGTCATCACCTTCAATGCCGCCCTTGGCAGTGCCGGACTGGCAGGATATACCGGGGATGTCTACGCCCATACGGGCGTGATCACCGAAAACAGCACAGCGTCCAACGACTGGAAATATGTCCAGGCCGACTGGGGAGAAAATATCCCGAAATGCAAAATGACACGGATCGGTACGGACCTGTATCAGCTGAACATCTCCCCGGCCGTAAGGCAATATTATGACGTTCCGGCTGGCGAAAAGATCCTTCAAATGGCTTTCGTATTCCGAAGTGCACAAACAGTGAATGACCAGTGGCTGGAAGGTAAAACAGAGACCTTTGGGGATATTTTCATTGATATCGCGGAAGCCGGGCTACAAACTACCTTTGTTTACCCTGATGAAAACGCAAATATTGTAGAAACGGGCGATACGATTTTCATAAAAGCGGAATCGCAGTATGCCGACTCTATCTTTTTGTTTATCAATAACAACCTAAAAAAGAAAGCAGAAGGGAACATCATCACGGATTCAATTGTCGCAGAAACATTCGGTAAATACAGGGTAAAGGTCATAGCCAAAAACGACACTTCGTCGGTGGCCGATTCCATCTATTACTTCGTAAGGACAGATCCCCAGGTCGTGGAGCTTCCGGAGGGCATTACGGAAGGGATCAACGTGATCGATGAAACATCCGTGATCCTCTGCCTGTATGCTCCCTATAAAGATTACGTCTTTGCTCTCGGCGATTTCAGCGACTGGGAGGTGGAGGAAGCTACCTATATGTACCGGACCCCCGATGCAAAGCACTACTGGATACAGCTGAACGGCCTGAGCCCTTCCAGGGAATATGTTTTCCAGTACTGGGTCGACGGGGAGATCCTCATCGGGGATCCGTATGCGGAAAAAGTCAGCGATCCCTGGAATGACAAATACATCACGTATGCAGTTTACCCTGACCTGATACCCTATCCGGAGGGTAAAACCACAGGTATTGCCACGGTCTTTCAAACCCAACCCGATGAATATATTTGGACCGCACCTGATTTCACGCCGCCAGCTGTAACCGACCTGGTGGTCTATGAGCTGCTGGTGCGCGACTTCGTCTACAGCCATTGCTATCAATCGCTCATTGATACGCTACCCTACCTGAAAGAGCTGGGAATCAACGCCATTGAACTGATGCCGGTTAATGAATTCGAGGGAAATATAAGCTGGGGTTACAATCCTTCCTACTATTTTGCACCGGATAAATATTACGGCACCAAGGACAAACTGAAAGAATTCATCGATGAGTGCCACAACAACGGTATTGCCGTGATCCTGGATGTGGTGTTCAACCATTCCTTCGGACAGTCGCCCATGGTCATGCTTTACTGGGACAGTGAGAACGGCCGGCCCGCCGCCAACAATCCATGGTATAACCCGGTTGCAAAACATGATTATAATGTTGGGTACGATTTTAATCACGAAAGTGTCGACACAAAGCGTTTCGTTGACCGTGCAGTCACCTTCTGGCTGAATGAGTACCATGTTGACGGATTCCGCTTCGACCTTTCGAAAGGATTCACCCAGGAAAATACACTTGGTTATCCAGACCAATGGGCTCAGCAGGACGATGCGAGAATTGCCATCCTGAAACGGATCGCCGATACCATCTGGTCCACAAAATCCAATGCTTACGTGATCCTGGAGCACTTTGCAGATAATTCGGAAGAAAAAATACTGGCGGAGTACGGGATGTTGCTCTGGGGCAATGAAAATTACCACTATACGGAAGCATCGATGGGATGGTATAACACTTCGAACCTCTCCTGGGCATCCTACAAAGCAAGAGGATGGACCAAGCCTCACGCGGTGGTCTATATGGAGAGCCACGACGAAGAAAGGATGATGTACAAGAACGTCACCTACGGAAGGGCCGAGGGTGACTATGATATTCAGGATACGATTACGGCCCTGGAAAGAGCCCAGCTGGCTACCCTGTTCTTTCTGTCGGTGCCGGGACCTAAAATGATCTGGCAGTTCGGCGAGATGGGGTACTATGACTCGATCAATTACAATGGCAGGACAGGACCAAAACCCATCCGATGGTACCTTCTGGATGACTTCAGAAGGGAATATCTCCACGACTTTTATGCAACGCTGATCACGCTCAAGCAGGAGCAGGAATTCTTCAGAACCACCGACTTTTCCCAGGCGGTGACCGGTGCAATGAAGCGCATCAATCTGAATGGTAATCCCGTTTCTGCAACCATTCTCGGTAATTTCAACGTTACAACTGGCACCGTGGGCCCGAACTTCCAGCATATAGGTGTATGGTACGAATATTTCACGCGCGATTCCATCCTTGTGACCGATGTCAATGCATTGATTTCACTGGAACCGGGCGAGTACAGGTTCTACACCGATCAAAAGCTGGCAGCGCCCGACCTCAACACGGGAGTAGTCCACATCGGTCACGACACCACTTACGGGTTCTCCGTCTTTCCCAATCCGGCTAACGAAAAGATCTCTGTGGTCTACAGGCTGGATCAGGAGGCACTGGTCGAAATCGGGCTGATGTCGCTGGGAGGGGCGGAATTTCCCGTAGCACATCCCGCAAGGCAAACTCCCGGCACATACACGGTCAGTATCCCGACCGACCGGATGAAATCCGGTATCTGTCTGGTGAAGTTCACCATCAACGGGAAGGTGTTCCTGCAGAAAGTGATTATTCGGTGATGGAACGCAGATTACACGGATTACGCGGATGATAACGGAACATTGTCCGTGAAGATCCGCGTAATCTGCGTCATCCGTGTTCCATCATTGTATCAACACTTTCCTGATGACTCCTTTTGAGGTCTTTAAAAGATACATCCCCGGCGCCAGATCGCCAACCTCAACACGGTCAGCATCATAACGTTTAAGGAGAAGCCTGCCATAGATGTCGAAAAGGAAAACATCATCGGGAAAATTCAAATGCAGGGCCTCGCCAGAGCAGGGATTCGGGTAGATGCCATTTTCATCTGAACGGGACAGTTCATTTTCGCCGGTTGCGGAGTTTGGCTCACCGGGAGAGGCCACCGTGAAATATTTCCATTCCGGTGCGGCATCCACCACCCTTCCATAAGAAACATCATCGCTCTGGGGACCGTACGTTACAGAGTCCATCAGGGCATGCCCGGATTCTGCGTCATCAAAAATACCGATCTCCTCCCCTTCTTTTGCCAGCTTGTAATTGGTATGGGTGTCGCCCTGGGCCGGTGTATCATCCGCCCAGATCAGAAGGAACTCTCCGGGAAGCAGAGTCCTGTCGGGCAACTTCCATTTGGTTGGATTACCAAGATTATCCGACAGATACTTATTCCCCAGCCAAACAGACTCACCACTGGCATTGTAGATCTCGATCCAGTCGTCGGTCTGCCCGAATTCATCGTGGATGGTGCCATGGTTGGCGGCCATGAATTCATTGATCATCAGCAGCTGTGAAGGAAGCTCTCCAATGTCAGCCTGGACCGGAATGCACGGAAGCACGGATGTGCAGAGAGCATCATCCTTGACGCTGATCTGGTAAGACAGGTGCACCGGTGCGTCAAATCCGCCGAGGCTGTTCCCCCAGATACGGTCATCAGACCCTCCGTCGTGATGCATACCGTCATCAAACAACACCAGTTCCTGTTGAACACCCCCATCAACCGTATAGATCACCCTGACATCGGACAGTGCTCCATCATCTTCAACAAATGCCTGAAAGACGACAGGCTCATTTAAACCAGTTTCGACATGATGTATGTATTTGATGACCGGGACCGTACCTAAAACCAGGAGCTGATTTTTAGCAAAATCGTAACGGGTCTGGACATAGGGTTTCAGACCGTACTTCACGTGGGCTCCCAGGGCCTGGTTATATGAATTCAAAAAATCCACAAACGTATATCCATAATCCTGAGGATAATACGGATCACCGATCACCGACGGTATGAGCCGTTGTTTTATTTCGTCAAGTCGGGGATAAAGGGTCTCCGGATTGAAGATTGAATCCAGCATACGGTTCATATACGAGGAATACAGGTTCCTGAATTCGGTGAATCCCATCAGCCGGTCGAACAAAGGACGGGATTCCCAGGGACCCCACTGGTAAATGCTCCGTGTACCCCAGTCAATGTTGAACCAGTCGATTCCAAAGGTATTGTCAAGGTCATACGGGATGTATTCGAACTTGCCTGTCTGCGTATTATGATACAGATAGAAATTGTTCTTGTTGTAGATGTAGCCGTCCCAGTTGGCGGTGATGACATCGAAAGCCATGATCTTGAGGTAGTCATACACATTGAAGAGCCGGTCGATGCCGCATTTGAACTCAGCATCTGTAGCTGAATGAAGCATCTGTATGAAATCCCTGAGGTCCGAATAGTCATCGGTCTCCTCGTTGATGGTCAGTTCGTATACCCTTCTGTCTCCTGAGGTGAACTTGTAATCTTCCGGATCGGGTCCTTTGTAGGTGAGGTCGGCAGGATAGAGGCATTTATAAAGATTTCCTCCGTTGTTGCCGAACCTTGATTTGACAAACTCCTCATCAATATGTTCAACATTGATGTAGAGGCCGTAATAATTCCCGTTGATGTAGACTTCGACATGGTTGGCAAACGGGGCGGGAACATCCATTTCCCGCAGGATGTCCCAGCAGAGCTTTGAGCGGACGACGGAAGGATCGTTGTGCTCGCCGTTGAGGTTCATCTTTTCCACACCGTAATATTTCCTTCCTGAATGGAAGGTGTTGAACGACACCTTGAATGATTTCTTTTTGGAATACCTGGATGTGTTTCCCCGCAACCTGAAACCAATCTCGTCGACCGTATCCTTTATGGTACCGTTATTAAAAATAAACGTGGCAGGGAATTCGTGATCGCTCTCCACATGATCGTAGATCCACTCAAGGGAATCCGGATGGATCAGGATGTCGATCCGGGCGACCACATCATCACGGTAGAGCTCACTTCGATCGGGAAAAACAGGCTGGCCCGGGCAAAATAGAAAAGCAAGGAGTAAAAAGCAAAGAGCAAAACCAAATTTCCGGACCATGGGATCACCTTTCAATAAGGCGCAAAGATAGGTTAAACTTTGATCACTTGCCTGGTTTGAAGCCTGGATTCCTTCTCTGGTACTTGCCGGGGAATACTTGGATTTTGAAATTCAGGGTTTAACGCAGAAGAGCTCATCCCTGAGCTCTTCTTTGTTTTGGGGTGGAAGATGGGACTCGAACCCACGACACCTGGAACCACAATCCAGTGCTCTAACCAGCTGAGCTACATCCACCGTTTGGAAGGCACAAAAATAATCAAAAATTAAAGATTAAGAATCAAAGATCAAAAATTTAATACGGTTGCAGGTTGCAGGTTACAAATTGCAGCCCCGCCTTTCAGCGGAGTCTTCGCTTCGACTTGCAGCTTGCAGCTCTAATAACCCTACATTTGCATTCGTCATGATCTTGTTCCGAAAGAAAAAATACCTGAGCGGTGGCTCACTGTCGAAACTCGCGTGGAGGAGGCTTTTGCGGGATCCGCTGGCAATCGCATCGCTGTCAATGATCGGGATGGCGATCCTGGTAGCGATGCTGGGCTACCTGCTTACCCCTGATTCCACACCTTTCAGCAACGAACAGCATCTGGAACTTGCCACCCAAAAACCAGGATTTAAGGTCAGGATGCTGAAAGTTAAAAAGAACATGAAAGAGGATCAGAAGGGATTTTTTCATAAAATGCTCTTTGGTACCCGGCATTCCTACTGGGTAATTCCATTCAGTAGCATTCGTTTTGAGGGTGACCAGGTGATCATTGAAGAATTCGCCGGTGTTCCGCTGCCCGATCCGCCGGAGCAGTCGTTTCACCTGGCGGATGTTGCATTTGCGCTGGACCCGGATCAAGCCATCCTGACCAAGGGGGATACGGTCATGTTTACGGATATCAATGGTATTGACCACCGGGAAATCCTGGGCACATTACAGAAAACCATACTTAATCAACATATTACAACGAAGCGTTACCCTTTTGGCTCCGATCAGTTCGGCAGAGACATGCTCAGCCGGTTGCTCATCGGAACGCGTGTGAGTCTCTCTGTAGGGATTATCAGCGTTGCCATCTCCCTGCTCATCGGGCTTTTGCTGGGGTCCATCGCGGGCTTTTTCAGGGGCTGGATCGACGATGTGATCATGTGGTTCATCAATGTGGTCTGGTCCATACCGACCCTGCTGCTGGTCATAGCCCTCACCTTTGCGCTGGGAAAAGGATTCTGGCAGGTTTTTATTGCGGTGGGGCTCACCATGTGGGTTGAGGTGGCCCGGGTGGTCAGGGGGCAGATCATCAGCATCAGGGAAAAGGAGTATGTGGAAGCAGGTCGCGCATTGGGTTACCAAACGGCAAGGATCATTACCAGACATATCCTGCCCAATGTCCTGGCGCCGGTCATCGTCATCTCCGCCGCCAATTTCGCCTCCGCCATTCTTCTGGAGGCGGGATTGAGTTTTCTGGGAATCGGCGTCCAGCCGCCCATGCCCTCCTGGGGAAGCATGATCCGGGAAAATTATGCCTACCTTCTCCTGGATTCAGCCTACCTGGCGATCCTGCCAGGGGTGGCAATAATGGTGATGGTTCTGGCGTTTATGTTGCTGGGGAATGCATTGCGCGACGCGCTGGACGTGCGGACGGCCGGGCGTTAGGTGGCCAGCAAGAGGCGGGAAGCGGGAAGCGGGGTTGGTATTTGTATTTTGGCATTGGCCTGGGATTTGGACCGTGGGATTTGGAATTTAACACGTAACAATCATCGTGGTATTTAACTCATCGCAAATATTTGTAAATTTGTAAAAAAACAAAATCACCGTGAAAAGAATACTTCTCCTATTCATCCTCTCATCCTTTATCCTTGCTGGTTTTGGCCAGTCGAACGAAGCGAACATGTGGATATTCGGACGACGGGCCGGATTGAATTTCAACTTCCCCGCAGGTCCTCAGCCTTATCTGGAAGTCGCTGACGACTTCATTTATGCCCAGGAGGGTTGTGCATCCATTGCCAGCTCATCCGGAGAGTTAATGTTTTACACCGACGGACAGACCATCTGGAATAAAAATCATCTCCACATGGAAAACGGAGAAGGTCTTTACGGACACTATTCCTCCACGCAGTCGGGCATCATTGTTCCCAAACCGGAAGACCCCAATACCTATTATGTTTTCACGGTTCCCTATATGGGAGATTCAGACAGGAAAGGGCTTCGGTTTTCGGTAGTCGACATATCACAGAATGGGGGTTTGGGAAAGGTGATTGAAAAAAATAATATACTCGCACTGAACACACCGGTCACTGAAAAGGTAACGGCCATGAGACATGGCGATTACGATTCCAAGGATATATGGGTGATCACACATAAATGGGAAACATTTAAAGAACTCCCTAACGGTGACACATCGTTTTACCCCTCCGATACCTTTTTAACCTATCGGGTAACACCACAGGGAGTCAACATAACACCAGTCATCTCAAAGGTTGGAAGGAAATTAGGAGAGAACGAGCTCAATTCCGTTGGGTATCTAAAAGGCTCCCCATCAGGTGATAAATTAGCAATGGCTGTTCATTTTAGTGATTATTATCAATTGTTCGACTTTGACCCCATATCAGGTGTTGTGGCAAACCCGATCACTTTTGATGGATTCAAAGGTGCATATGGCCTGGAATTCTCACCAAACTCGAGGTTCCTTTACTTAAGCGCACAGGACACGATTGAGTCCAACAAAATGCATATTTACCAGTACGATCTGTTTGCGGGGGATTCAAACGCCATCAAAAATTCGAAAGTTTACATCGGATCTACCGCCGCTGATCCCGGGTATGCGGGAAGAGGGGCACTTCAGGTCGGACCCGACCAGAAAATCTATATCTCCCGTGCTTTTTTACCCTATCTTGCCATCATCAACAATCCAAACCTGGCCGGCGAGAGCTGCGAACTGGATCCCGAGGGGATCTGGCTGGGATCCTCCTCGTACCGAACCAGCATGTACGGATTGCCCACCTTCATTCAGACCTATTTTGCGCCTCCCAGGTTCGAGTATGAGAATATATGCTGGGGGGACGAGACTGTGTTTACGGTCACTTCGGATATAACAGGGTATCAATCGGTGCACTGGGATTTCGGCGACGGAGGAGTGTCGGATGAATTAAGTCCCACGCACAAGTTTGCCGACTGGGGAACCCATATCGTAACGCTTGTTGTTTCCTATCTTTCAACCGACCGGACGGCGCAGGAACAGATCTATATCCTTCCCAAGCCAACGGCTAACTTCTCCTACGAACCTTACTGCTTCGGAGCCCCGACAAAATTTCACGACCAGTCGAATCCCAATGGCGGGACTGTTAACAATTGGAGCTGGGAGTTCGGGGATGGCGGGACCTCCACGGAAAAAAATCCGCAGCACACCTTTGCCACCCAGGGTCAGCACAACGTTAAACTGACAGTGGACACCGACAACGGGTGCATCAGTGACCCTGTAACCCTCCCGGTCATTCAGATACCACCGCCAACCGTATCCGCAACACCCACAGGATTGAATAAGATGTGCGAGAACAGTCCGAACTCCTCCTACAATACCACCGGTGCCCCCGACGCAGTATCCTATATCTGGAGTATATCGCCCGCCTCGGCAGGCACGATCAGCGGCACAACCAAGAACGCTACCGTAAACTGGAACGACACCTTTTACGGGAACGCCACCATCAGGGTGACCAGCGTGAACCAGTGCAATGAGCAGAGCGCTGCTTCCGGTCCACTGCAGGTTACAGTTACGGCCCTGCCGGAGGTATTTGCGGGTGAAGATGCGACAATAGTGTATAATTCTCCATACTATTTTGCTGATGCAGATATCCAGGGCAACGGTCCTTACACCATCCAGTGGGAACCGGCTGACTCCCTTCTGGAAAGCCATATCCAAAATCCAACATCCGTTTACCTCAGGACCAACAATCTCTTTACGATGAGCGTTTGGGATGCAAACAATTGCTATGAAGAAGATCAGGTGCTGGTCAAAGTAAAGGGTGGCCCCTTGGGTACATCAATTATAACTGACAGAGATTCGATTTGTTATGGCGGACAAACCCAACTTATCGCCAATCCCTGGGGCGGCTCAGAGGAATGGTCTTATGAGTGGACGTGTGATCCGAATCCGGGCGGATGGCACTCGACACTATCGGCAGTCTGGGTAAGCCCGGAGGAAACAACGATTTACACCCTTACTGTCAACGATGGCATCAACGACGCCTGGTATTCGATCACGATCACGGTCATCGAACTCCCCGTGGCTGATGCCGGTGATTCATTCGCCATCAACTGGGGAACGACTGCACAATTGGATGGGAGCGCCGCGGGTGGAGCTGGCGGACCCTACTCCTATCTCTGGGGACCGGAGGGGTATTGTTTCCCCCCTGACGTTTCCGATCCTGTAACCGTTAAACTTTTTGATCCAAGGGAATTCTCACTCGAAATCACCGACCGGTTTGGCTGCAAGGATACTGATAAAGTTACCGTAACCATTATCGGGGGGCCGATCAATGTCCTGGCTGCTGCAAGTGACTCGGTGATATGTTACGGGGACTCTGTCTTCATCGATGCAACCCCGGCGGGAGGATCACAAACCTACAATTTTTTCAGATGGCGGCCCAGGGTTCTTGTAGCCGACAGTACGGCCCAAACAACCTATACAAGTCCCCTCTATATCACCACGGATTTTATCGTCAGGGTGCAGGATGATTCTGGCAACGAAGCCCACGATACGGTCACTGTCATCGTGAATCCATTGCCTGAAACGCTCCTTTATCCCGGCAGCATACCCATTGGGAATGATCCGGTGGATGTTTGTGTTTATGATACCCTTGTGCTGCGGCCTTATACGGGAACGGAAGAGGTTGTTTACCTGTGGAGCAATGGCTCGATCGACGATACCCTCCAGGTACAGACCACCGGTGTGGGCGTGGAAGTGCAGACCTACTGGGTCAGGACGGAACTGGTGAAAACAGGCTGTGTAAACTCTGATACGGTAACCCTTGTCTTTACCTACGACGCCTGCGTCGGGATCGGCGAAGTGGAAGACCATGCTGCATTCATGCTCTTTCCGAATCCTGCAGTCAGGCAGACCAACCTGTGGACACGCGGACTGCACGGTAAGTATACGCTGATCCTGGAAGACATGAAAGGAATGACCATCAGGGAGGATGAATTGATCGTGGATACGGATGGTCCCCATAACCATATCATTGACCTGGCAGGATTGTCGCCTGGCATCTACCTGGTCAGGTTGAAGAATGCCAGCAGCGTGTATATCAATAAGCTCATCATCCGATAGAACATTTCCAATGACTCTCAAAATGCGATCTGTCCTGATCTGGGTATTTGCCATCATCCTTACCCTTGCTTCGGTCTATTATCAGCGTAAAACGGGTCCGACCTATCCCCTGACCGTGAAAACTGAACTCGGTGACCTGAACGTCACCAACCGCCTGATCCGTACCGCTGAATGCGGGGCCGATGCCATGATTTTCCTGAATGTGCCGGATAAAAACGTAAACGGCACGATCCAGTACAAGCGCTACAAAAGCCATGATGAATGGATTGAGCAAAAAATGGTTCGCCACGACGATTCGCTGGTAGCCTACCTGCCGGCACAGCCTCCGGCGGGCAAGATCATGTATAAGGTTTTTCTTGAACAGGAACAAAAGCGGATTGCCGTGACAGAGCAACCGGTGGTGATGCGTTTCAAGGGCGCCGTTCCGACCTGGGTGCTGATCCTGCACATCATCCTGATCTTCATGGCAATGCTGTTTTCAACCTATACGGGTTTGGAAGCTCTTTTCAAAGGGCCGCGGGTCATCACCTATACACGCCTGACCCTCCTGCTGCTGCTGGTCGGGGGTCTTGTAATGGGGCCGGTAGTTCAGAAATATGCATTTGGGGCTTTCTGGACCGGCTGGCCTTTCGGACACGACCTTACGGACAATAAGACCGCCGTTGCATTCATTTTCTGGCTGATTGCCTTCATCCAGCAACAACGGAACCGGAACTACAGAGCATGGGTGATCGTTGCTGCCGTGGTGCTGTTCATTGCATTCGTGGTCCCGCACAGCATGTGGGGTTCAGAGCTGGATTACACGCAACAGTAAAACTGCATCAGCCACAAGTGTTTCCCTAATTAAAGGAAGGATCAGGCGGGTAATTTGCCCAGAGGGCATGATCGTCGCCAAAAGACCGCATCAGTGTGCTCCACAACTTGCCAGGATTGGTTTGGATCACCAGGTCAGCCTTTGCGGTCGATACCACCCAGGATTTTTCTTTCAATTCACGGTCAAGCTGGCGGGATTCCCAACCCGAATACCCGACAAAGAACCGAATGTCCTTTGAGGTCAGCTGCCGGAGGATCATCATCTCTTTGATCATTTCAATGTCACCGCCCCAGTAAAGGCCATCCATGATCTTGATACTGTTTTGAATGAATTCACCGACCGTATGGATGTAAAAAATGTTTTCAGTCTTGACAGGTCCTCCCAGGAACATTTCAGCGTCAAAATCAGGAAAATCTCCGGTCACCTCGTTTAATTTTGCCTGAATGGGTTTGTTTACGATCAGGCCAAAGGAGCCCTGCTCGTTGTGCTCAGCGAGTAAAATGACCGACTGCCGGAAATAGAAATCCTGAAGAGAAGGCTCTGAGATCAGCAACCTTCCGGGAGCAGGTTTTATTTTTTTGCTTTTTCCAGGCATGCTGAATCACTGGTATGAAAACCCGGGGAGGCACCGGGAATACGGAAGTTGTGTTTGCCCCGGTTGCTTATTCTTCCGCTGGCTTCTCCGGTTCAGCTTTCTCCGTTTCCTTTTCTGCAGATTTGGGTTTTTTGGCCGCTTTCTTCACCGGAGCTTTCTCCTTTGCCACCTTTTTAGCAGGTTCCTTACGGGCTGTCTTCACAGGTTTTTCAACGGCAATCACCGCTTCCTCCACAGGAGCAGGAACAACAGGTTCCGGAACAACAATAACCGATTCATCCACCACAGCTTCCACTACGACCGGTACCTTTTTCACTTCCTTTTCCTTTGGAGCTGAAACCAAACGAGCAGAAGTTTTCCTCTTTTTACGGGACCGGCGAACACCATAAGATCCAATCGTAATTTTTCCCCTTTTCGATTTTTTATCACCTTTTCCCATTGGTTAGATTTTTTAATACATATTTGAGATGCAAAAGTAGGAAAAAAACATCCCTCAACTGCGCATCCGCAAATTCATAAATTCTTTTTCATACGCATGGGGCTTTTTCACCACTTGACTGGTCCACTGGATCAGGGTATCAATTTTTTCAGCATCACTGAGCTGCCAGTTGATCATTGATTTTCGCAGCCTTTGCGTCAAATCATATAGACAGATGGCAGCCGATACAGAGATATTGAAACTTTCAGTAAATCCGACCATCGGGATCCGTACGGAGCAATCGGCCATCTCCAAGGCAGCAGTGCTCAGGCCGTTGAGCTCCGTCCCGAAAAGGAGGGCAGTTTTCCGATTCAGGGGCAGATCATTCAACAGGTAATCTTCACGGTGGGGGGAGGTTGCCACGATGACATACCCTTTTTCTTTCAGTGCAGCAAGACAGTCCTTGGTGTTTTCCTCCTGTCCGCTATGTTTTATTATGTTGAGCCATTTCGTGGAACCCAGTGTTATGTCGGGATTGACAGAGAAACTGTGCTTATTTTCAATGATATGGATATCCTGTATCCCGAAACAATCACAGGATCTCACCACTGCACTTGCATTGTGTGATTGATAGATATCTTCCAGCACAATGGTTATATGCCTGGTCCGGCACTGAATGATTTCTCCGAACCGGCGTTGTTTGTTCCGGCTGACAAACTGCAGCAGGTAATCCAGGTACTCCTTTTTCAAGTTTTCATCCATCGGCTGAAGATAAAAAAAGCTCCGGTCTTCACCGGAGCTCATCCTGCTTAATTTCGTACATTTTTTATCTGACAATGCCTTTTAACTCTGCACCCGGTTTGAACTGGGCGATTTTTCTGGCAGGGACTTTAATTTCCTTGCCGGTGCGCGGATTTCTTGCAACGCGTGCAGCACGCTTCGCAACACTGAACGTTCCAAAACCAACGAGTGTGACCTTTTCTCCTTTTTTAAGGGAACCTGATGTCACTTTAAGGAATGCTTCTAACGCTTTTTTAGCACTCGCTTTGGTTAAATTTGATTCGGACGCGATGGCTCCAATGAGATCAGCTTTGTTCATAAGTAATGAGGTTTTGGTGAATGTTTAAGATCCAGGCAAAGGTAACCCATAATAACATCCAAATCAAGTAAAAATCGTGATTTATTTATTTTCTTGCCTCACAGCTCTTTTGATTCGCTCGTTTAAATAATTTTTGAATGAATAGGCCAATGATTTCAAAAAACCATACTTTTGCAAAAATTTCAAGAAATGGTCAAAAAGAAAGACAAAGCAGAAGAAAATATCCTGGCAGTTGAAGAGGCGTTAAGCAAGACGGAAGTTTTCATAGAGAAACATCAAAAAATTCTCTATATCATCATCTTCGCCATCATTGTCATTGTTCTGGGTATTTTCGGATTCAAGAGATTGTACCTTGCTCCCAGGGAAAAGGATGCACAGTCCCAGATGTTCATGGCCGAGAAATACTTCGAAAAAGACTCTCTTAGGCTTGCACTGAACGGAGACGGCAATTACCTTGGCTTTCTTGACATCATTGATGATTATAAACTTACAAAGACTGCCACACTGGCGCATTATTATTCCGGTCTGTGTTATCTCCACCTGGGCGAGTTTCAGAATGCCATCAACTACCTGGAAAAGTTCAAAAGCAAAGACCACATCGTATCATCCATGGCCTTCGGAGCCTTGGGGGACGCCTACCTTGAGCTGGACAACAGGGAGAAGGCACTGAATTATTACCTGAAGGCAGCTGATCATAACACCAATGCCTATACCACCCCGATGTTCCTGTTGAAAGCGGGAATGACCTACGAATTGAAGGGCGACTATACGGAAGCACTTAAACTTTACGAACGTGTCCGGGATGAGTTCAAAACCAGTTCTGAGTTCAGGAACATCGATAAATACATTGCCAGGGTGAAAGGCTTCTTGGGAACGAACCCATGATAGCCCCTACCCTGCTTTTAACAGCTATCCGCCAGCAAGGTCACACCGATCCATACCCATGGGGAGTGGAGTAATCACCGTACGGTAAAACGTATGTCACTCCGTATCATATATATGGGCAGTCCTGATTTCGCCATTGGCCCCCTGTCGATGCTGATCGAAAAGGGATACACCATTCCTGCCGTTGTTACTGTCCCGGATAAGCCAGCGGGCAGGGGCCGAAAAATCAGTATCTCCCCCGTAAAACGCTTTGCGATGTCAAGGCAGATACCTGTCCTGCAGCCGGAGAACCTACACGAGGAATCATTCATCAGCCAGTTGCGCAACCTGGATCCCGACCTGCAGATCGTGGTGGCATTCAGGATACTGCCGGAAGTCATCTGGAAAATACCCGCAAAAGGCACCTTCAACCTTCACGCATCCCTTCTGCCCCAATACAGAGGGGCAGCACCCATACAGTGGGCACTGATCAACGGAGAAACTGAAACCGGGGTTACCACGTTTTTCCTGGATAAAACAGTGGATACAGGTAAAATCCTGCTGCAGGAAAAAGTCCGGATCCATCCCGATGAAACTGCCGGGGAACTCCGCGACCGCCTAATGGCAGAAGGATCCCTGCTGGTCATGCGAACCGTTGAACTGATCGGTACCGGTTCTTATACGTTGATCGATCAATCCATCCCGGGCCCGGAGGAACGGTTCCTTAAAAAGGCGCCAAAGATCAGAAAAGAGGATTGCCGGCTTGACTGGACCAGTAGCAGCCTGGCCATCCATAACCGAATCAGGGGATTATCACCTGCTCCGGGTGCCTATGCTGAATTCACCATCCCCGGAAAGGAACCCTTCCAGCTTAAAATATACCGTTCACACCTTCAACTTTCCCCCATTCACCAACCACCCGGACACATCGTCACTGATCACCGGTCGTGCCTCGGCATAACCACGGGTGATGGAATTGTCTGTCTTGACGAAGTTCAATTTCCCTCAAAAAAAAGGATGACGATCAGCGAATTTCTCAGGGGTTTTAGCCTTCCGGAAAACCTTCGAACCCTCTGAAACGCTGATTTTGCAAGGTTTTTATTAACAAATGCGCCGTTTTATCAACATTTAGGCGGGTTTCAGAAGGTCGGTGCTTGCTATTCCTTGATAATGAAGTATCTTTGCGCATCACTTAATTGATCTTCTGATAAGATTAATTTATTCACCTAATTTAAAATCTAGAAACAATGAACAAAGCGGAATTAGTTGAAGCCATCGCTTCAAATGCTGGTCTCACAAAAGCGGATTCGAAAAGAGCATTGGATGCTTTCCTGAAAGCCACATCAGGTGCGCTGAAAAAAGGTGAAAGAGTAGCGCTCGTCGGTTTTGGTTCTTTCCAGGTTGCCAAACGCGCTGCCAGAAAAGCCATTAGTCCGCAGACCAAGAAGGTGATCAATATTCCTGCTAAGAAAGTTGTCAGGTTCAAAGCTGGTAACAATCTGGCCGGAATGGTGAAGTAATTCTTCTTTTCGGAGCAAAAAAGCTGATCGCGCCCTTATGTGTGATCAGCTTTTTTTTTTATGGCGACCAGAGGTACCGGTAAGGCAGGGCAGCATCCGGCCCGGCATAATCCACCCCGATACGGGGAGAAGACACCATCTGACCAGCGGATACCACTACTCCCCGGTCCTCAATCCATAGCGCATCTCCTGTTTTTGACCTGACAAGGGGCAGTCCCGTCAGTCCGGTGGTAATGCCCAAGGCCCTGGAAACCAAACCAGGCCCGGCCAGGTGAAACCGGAGCTCCACCTTCCTGTCAAGCCTTTGCGCTATCACATCGCATCCGTGGGTCACCGCGATCCCTCTGACCAGAATGGCATCCGGGATATCCTCAACATTTGTTACAACATTGAACAAAGAATGGATCCCGTAACAGAGGTATACATAGGCTACGCCTCCCCCGGCGTACATTACCCGGGTCCTCTTTGTCATCCGGCCTCCGTAAGCGTGGGAAGCGCGATCGTGTATTCCCCGGTAGGCTTCTGTTTCCGTGATCATCCCGCCCGCCAGCTGATTGCCGATACGCGTAAACAAAACTTTCCCTAGTAATAAGCGGGCCAGCTCGTTCACATCATCGCGCGTGTAAAACGAACGGTCGAGTACTATCGTGTCTTGTCTGCCCATTGAAGTTGCTGCCTTGGATTTAAGGTAATTTTCTCCTGGTCCATCAGCCACCTCACGACCTGGACCACTTTATCCTCATGAATGACACCTGTTGCCTTTACCAGCTCAGTGATCGTCATGGGACGCTGCAGGAGAAGGTTTCTCACGGTATCCGCAAGGTGTTTTCGTTCGTTTTCGGTGCCGGCCTTCCTTCCGGATGCCAGGCAGCAATCACACGCACCACAGGGATGAGCACCTGTTTCACCGAAATAGGCCAGAAGTTGCTGGCTCCTGCACCGGTCGGCGGTGGATAAATAGGTCATTACGGATTCAAGCCGTTTCCAGGCCACCTCTTTCCGATGGGCATACATACTTTCCGTTAAACCAAGGTGGGATCCCTCCACCCGGGCGCGCGTAAAGGTCAGCTGAGGTTTGTCCTTGCGCGGAAGATAGGTCAGGATGTCATTTTCGTGCAGCCTTTGCAACATTTTTACCGCCTCTTCACAGCTCAATCCGGTCCTGCGCGCTATCAAAGCTTCGTCAATACGGACAAAATCACTGAAAAGTCCACTGTACGAACGTAATAGCGTCTTGATGAAGGTATCGGCCGAAGGATGGGCAACCTGGAAATGATAAAGGACTTCCTTATCCACTTTGATGTAAATTTTTGAGGCTGCATTGATGGCCTCATTCATTAAGATGTACCCTTCCCTTTCAAGGACTTTCAGCGCGTTGAACGCCGCCACCTGGGGTATTGTGTATTGTTTGCAGAAAGTACTAAGCTCAAAATCAAACTGTTGGTCCTCGCCCGTCCCTGCGGGGATACCGAAATAATTACCTAATGAGTTGTAGATCGCTTTAATGGTTGCGGTATCCGGAAAAGAAGAACGGAAATTAGAGATTGCCTGATCAATGTCAGCCTTTTCATAAAGCATGACCGCGTAGGATGGCTTCTCATCGCGTCCGGCCCTGCCTGCCTCCTGGAAATAGGCTTCCAGGTTGTCGGTGAGGTCCAGGTGGACCACATAGCGCACATCCGGCTTGTCGATGCCCATTCCAAAAGCATTCGTCGCAACGATCACATCCGATCTGCCACTCATCCATTCATCCTGTCGCTTTTCCCGGATCGCGGGATCAAGCCCGGCGTGATAGAATCCGGCGCGGATATGGTTTTGCGTAAGAAACCGGGCAATTTCCTGTGTCTTTCTCCTGTTCCGGACATAAATAACACCTGTCCCTCCAACGTTCCGGATGATCCTCAGCAATCGTCCCGTTTTATCTTCCTCTTTGAACACAAGATAGGTCAGGTTCTTTCTCTCAAAACTTTTCTGAAAAACATTCTTCCGGGCGAAGTTCAGTTTCTCCTGAATATCCTCTACCACTTCCGGCGTTGCCGTGGCTGTGAGTGCAAGGACCGGCACACCTGTTAAAAATTCACGGATCAGGGCAATCTCAAGGTAAGGGGGCCGGAAGTCATACCCCCACTGCGAAATGCAATGGGCTTCATCCACGGCCAGCAGACTTACCTTCATTTGCTTCAGCGCCTCAATGAACCTTTCCGTCCGGAGACGTTCGGGAGAAACGTACAGGAACCTGATCCCGCCAAAAAGGCAATTATCCAGTGTGACATCAATTTCCTGCCGGTCCATACCCGAATAAATGGCAGCTGCCCGAATACCCTTTTTATTCAGGTTCATCACCTGGTCTTTCATCAAGGCAATGAGGGGTGAAATGACCAGGGTGATCCCGTGTAAGGCCATTCCAGGAACCTGAAAGCACACCGATTTCCCGCCCCCTGTCGGCAGCAGCGCCAGCGTATCCATGCCGCTCAGCACCGATTGTATGATCTCCTGCTGCAACGGCCTGAAGGAAGAAAAACCCCAGTATTGTTTCAGGATCCCGTGAATGTTCTGCATCTCCCGCATGCTTTTCTGTCCTTTGCTAATCGGTTTTATAATTACAGATAATCTGTCCTTCTTGTGGCTGTAGCTCCTTTCTGATCATCAGAGCAATGTTTTCCACGTGCTGGGTATGCGGGAACATATCCACAGGCTGCACCCTGTCGAGCCTGTAATGGTCCTTCAACAAGGCAATATCCCTGGCCTGGGTAGCCGGATTGCACGATATGTACACGATTTTCGCCGGTGAGGCAGCGATCAGCTGCCTGATCACTTTTTCGTGCATGCCTGCACGTGGCGGGTCCGTAATGACAATGTCGGGAGTTCCGTTCGAATCAATAAAGGAACCGGTCAGCACCTCGGCAAGGTCACCGCAAAAAAACCTGGTGTTGAAAATATGGTTGAATCGTGCGTTTTCATTGGCATCTCCGATCGCCGACTCCACATTATCAATACCAATCACCCGGCCGGCCTTTCCGGCCAGATAACAGGCAATGGTCCCTGTCCCTGTGTAAAGATCATACACCAAATCCGTTTCGCACGGATTGGCAAAAGTAGCAGCGATCCTATACAGCTCGGCAGCCTGGAGGGTGTTCGTCTGAAAAAATGAAACGGGACTCAGCTTGAAGCGCAACAGCTTGTCTGTGCCGAAGGCAGGAAGGGTTTCCACGATGTACGGCGTTCCCTTGT
Source organism: Bacteroidales bacterium (assembly GCA_035342335.1). Lineage (NCBI taxonomy): Bacteria > Pseudomonadati > Bacteroidota > Bacteroidia > Bacteroidales > Bacteroidales bacterium. The sequence continues at coordinate 19,169 of DAOQWY010000003.1, read as the reverse complement.
ACAGCTTCATTTCCTGATCCGTTATGGTATCGTTCCGTTTCCCGTTGATCACATAAATCAGGGAGGTGATGCGGGGGAACCGTTCTGCAAGGTGCCGGAGCAGCGCAAGGATAACGGGTTCATCATTGATCCTGAACACGAGGATGACCATCCATTCTCCAAGCCTGGTATTTCGTATGATCAGGTTGCGAAGCAACCCGGTCCCTCGTTTGACATCATAGAATTCCAGATCATTTTCAATGGCGAATGCCTTGACTTCCAGCCGTATGGCATTCGAAGGCTCTTCCTGGAGCCTGCATTCACGTATATCCAGTACCCTGTCGTACATCCCGGGAAGATGGAAACCAAGCGCTCTCATATCCCTTGAAGGCTCGTCAGCATCCTCAGGATCCGTCAACCATTTGCGGTTCGAAAAGGTGAATTCAAGCTTGTTCCGGTAATCAGTAGTCCGTACGGAAGGCAGGATCGGTGCAACCTGGTTCACATCCAGTTTCCCGATGCGTTCAAAATTGTCTTCAACCTGTTTCTGCTTGAAATGCAACTGCTCGCTGTACTTCAGGTGTTGCCATTTGCATCCTCCGCAGAGTCCAAAATGCGGACAAAAAGGATCTTCCCGTTTCTCGGATCGCCGGTGGAACCTGACGATCCGTCCTTCGGCGAACGATTTCTTCAGTGTGGTCAATTGGATATCCACCAGGTCACCGGGAGCTCCGAAAGGAACAAAGATGACCAGGTCTCCGGCCCTCGCCACAGCTTTTCCTTCCGATCCGGCATCCGATATTTCCACCTTCCCGATCAAAGGCAGGGATTTTTTTTCTTTCCGTCTCATGGCAGGCAAACAATTCAAACTTCGGTGCAAAATTACGATTTAAATGTTGTTTGAATTTGGCGGGATTTGACCTATATTTACCCCCTGATAACAATCTCCTGTTCTTCACCGCCTATGGTCCGCCTGATTGAATGGTTAGAGCACCACCAGTTCCCCTGCATTTACCAGAAGGTGCTGGGGATACCCTGCCCCGGATGCGGACTGCAGCGCTCCTTCATTGAGTTGCTGAAAGGCAATTTCGTGGAAAGTTTCCACCTGTACCCGCCCCTGCTGCCCGTACTCTTTCTGTTTGTTTTTCTGGGATTGCATCTTATGTTCAAATTCAGGTACGGTGCTTTGTACCTGAAGATTTTTGCTATGTTTACAGGTGCGTTGATGGTTTGCAACTACATTATTACAATCATTTTGTCACATTAATACTATCAAAAAATGGAAAATACGACGGATCCGACGAACCAGGCGAACGGCAGTATCCCTGCTTCAGCTCCTTCCCCTGTTCAGGAAGTGCTTCCCAACTCAACAGCCGTACTCATCATGGGCATCTTATCCATTATCGTGTGCTGTGGGCTGGGATTGGTCCTGTCCATCATTGCCCTGGTAATGGCTTCCAAAGGGAAGAGGCTCTATGAGGCCAATCCGGGAAAATACGCCGAAGGCTCTTATAATAATATGAAGGCTGGAAAAATCTGTGCGATCATCGGTTTAATCATCAATCTGCTGGTCAGCCTCTACTACTTGATCGTGATTGTCATCATCGGAGCAGCATTTTCTTTCATTCCGTGGGAGATGTGCACGACTTAATCTGTTCAACCTATGAAGATCTTACCGATTGAGAAAGCCCGTCAGGGAGATGCTTATACTATTGATAATGAGCCAATTACGGATATCGATTTGATGGAAAGGGCTGCGCTGGCCCTGAAGAGCTGGTTTCTGAACAACATTTCGAAGGATCTGACGATCAAAATCTTCTGTGGCACGGGGAACAATGGTGGTGATGGCCTGGCCCTGGCACGGCTGCTGACCGTGGAAGGTTACCACGTGGAAGCCTCTGTCCTCCGGTCAGGACAGAACCTCTCGCCTGCCTGTCAGGTGAATTACGACCGGTTGTTCAAAAAATCAGGCGTCAGGATCTATGACCTGAGTGAAGAGGATGATTTCCCTGAAATCAGTGGCGAGGACATTGTTGTGGATGCGATTTTCGGATCGGGGTTATCACGTCCCGTCAAGGGATTTCCTGCCGGGCTGATCAAACACATCAATAAGAACAATGCCGTTGTCATTGCAGTTGACGTACCCTCGGGTTTATTTTGCGATGACAGCAACAGCCATCACCAGGGAGCCATTATCGAAGCCGACGTGACCCTGACCTTTCAGTTCCCGAAATATGCTTTTTTATTTGCTGAAAATTTTAAATACGCTGGATTATGGGAAGTATTGCCCATAGGGATCCACGAAGATTTCATCCGGGAAGTGGAGGTGGATAATTACCTGACCGGGATGGAGGATTGCAGATCCATTTACCGGCCCCGGGTAAAGTATGCGCACAAAGGGCATTTCGGTCATGCCCTGCTGATTGCGGGAAGCTACGGAAAGATGGGAGCGGCGGTACTGGCATCCCGGGCCTGCCTGCGGGCGGGTGCGGGTCTGCTGACCACCCATGTTCCTGCGCGCGGCTTTGGTGTGATGCAGACCGCCGTTCCGGAAGCAATGGCATCCATTGATGTCTCGGAATATTCCTTTTCGGGCCTGATTGAACTGTCGAACTTCAATGCCATTGGAATCGGGCCCGGGATAGGGGTGAAAGAAGAGACCCAGAAAGCGTTAAAACTATTGATACAGGGGGCTGAGATACCCATCCTTTTTGATGCGGACGCCATCAACATCCTGGGAACCAACAAAACCTGGCTGTCGTTCTTACCGAAACATTGCATTTTCACTCCCCACCCAAAAGAGTTTGAGCGGCTGGTCGGAAAATCGAACAATGATTTTGACCGGACCCAGATGCAACGGGAATTTTCGTTCAAATACCAGTCGTATATTGTCCTGAAAGGGGCGCATACCTGCATTTCCTGCCCTGATGGAAGATGTTATTTCAACAGCACCGGCAATCCCGGAATGGCCACCGGCGGCAGCGGAGACGTTCTGACAGGGGTCATCCTTGGATTGCTGGCTCAATACTACCATCCGAAAGAAGCAAGTATCCTGGGTGTCTACCTGCATGGCCTGGCCGGTGACCTCTTCGTGGAGAAATTCAGCATGGAAGCGCTGATCGCTTCGGATATCATCGAAAACCTCGGGCAGGCATTCCTGAAGATCAGGGGATAGGAACGGCAACTTCGGGTAGTCCGGCCACTTCTTCGGCCAGATCCACTTCCAGCCGTAAATTCTCAATGATGAATAACTGACGCTCAGGCGTATTCCGGCCCATATAGAAGTCAAGCATCTCCGTGATCTTTGCTGTTTTCTGAAGGATGACCGGCTCAAGCCGCATGGAGGAACCGATAAAATGCTTGAACTCATCGGGAGATATCTCCCCGAGACCCTTAAATCGGGTGATCTCAGGATTTTTACCCAGTTTTCGGATCGCCTCCTGCTTTTCCTCATCGGAATAGCAGTAAATGGTTTCCTTTTTATTTCTGACCCGGAACAACGGCGTCTGCAGGATATACAGGTGACCGGCCCTGACCAGGTCAGGATAGAACTGCAGGAAAAATGTGAGCAGAAGCAACCGGATATGCATGCCATCCACATCGGCATCGGTGGCGACCACGACATTGTTGTATCGCAGATTTTCCAGCCCATCTTCAATGTTGAGGGCAGTTTGCAAAAGGTTCAGTTCGTCGTTCTGGTAAACGACCTTTTTGCTCAGGGCGAAACAATTCAGTGGTTTTCCCTTGAGGCTGAACACCGCCTGAATGTTGACATCGCGTGATTTGGTTATGGATCCGCTGGCGGAATCCCCTTCCGTGATAAAAAGCGTTGTTTCCAGCCTTCGCTCGTCATTATCCTGGTAATGGATCCGGCAATCCCTGAGCTTCTTGTTATGCAGGCTGGCCTTTTTCATGCTGTCTTTCGACAGTTTCTTGATGCTGGCGATTTCCTTCCGCTCCTTTTCCGACTGAAGTATCTTTTTAAGCAGGGCATCAGCCGTATCCGGATTCATGTGAAGGTAATTGTCCAGATGCCGTTTGAGGATGTCGTGTATGTAATTCCGGATGGTCGTACCCCCCGGTTCCAGATGAACGGATCCAAGCTTGGTCTTTGTCTGCGACTCAAAAACCGGCTCCTGAATTTTGATACTCATCGCAGCAACGATCGCAGAACGGACGTCGTTGGTATCAAAATCCTTTTTATAGAACTCCCTGACCGTTTTGACCACTGCTTCCCGGAATGCGGACAGGTGTGTCCCGCCCTGGGGCGTGAACTGTCCGTTGACAAAGGCATAATACTCTTCTCCGTAAAGTTTGGCGCTGTGGGTGATGGCACATTCAAAATCAACCTCCCGGATGTGAATGATGGGATAGATCAGCGGATTGCCGTTGATGTTGCGCGTGAGCAGATCCAGCAGGCCATTCCTGGCCCTGAAACGCTGGCCGTTGAAAACAATGGTCAGGCCGTTGTTCAGAAATGCATAATTCCATAACAACTGTTCAACGTATTCAGGAATATAATGAAAATTCCCAAAGAGCTGATCATCCGGGACAAAGGTCACAATGGTTCCGGCAGCCAGTTCCTTCTCTTCCAGCAATTCCTCCTTCAACAGGGCTCCCCGCTCAAACTCAGCGGTCATTACCTGCCCGTCGCGGACAGATTGTACCCTGAAAAAAGACGACAGTGCATTGACGGCCTTGGAACCAACACCGTTGAGACCGACTGCCTTTTTAAAAACCTTGGAATCATATTTGGCCCCGGTGTTGATCTTGGAAACACAATCCACGACCTTACCCAGCGGTATGCCCCTTCCATAGTCCCTGACCGTGACCTGCTTATCTTTGACCGTTACCTCGATGGCCGTTCCGAATCCCATGACATATTCGTCGATGGCATTGTCCATGATTTCCTTGACAAGCACATAGATGCCATCATCGTGCGAAGCGCCGTCACCCAGCTTCCCGATGTACATACCAGGCCTCAGCCGGATATGTTCTTTCCAGTCGAGTGACCTGACAGTTTCTTCTGTGTAATTGATCGTCATAAGCATATCCTGCCTGCAGGAACGGCTACAAAAGTAATGGTTGCAGCCTTAGCTTTGGGACAGCACGCATACAATTTTTCAAACAATGACTGTTGAAATCTTTATGGAGAGCAGCGGCGCTCAGCGCTCAAGGATCCAGACATGCTGGTATCCGGGCCCAAGATCATCCTTAACCTGTTTGGCCTCAGTATAGGTTTTGAAATCGTTGATGGAGATCCTGATCTTATTGTCGAACATAATGATCCGAGCCTTATTAAATCCTTTTTCCTGATATTCCTTCAGGACCAGGTTCGCTTTTTCCCGGGTGCTCAGACTGGCAGTGATCAGGTAGTACCGCATACCGGTGACAACAGAAGTCTCTTCGAAAGGAAGATCCTTTTTAGCCAGGGTATCTGCCCTGGCAAGCACCGTTTTATTGCAGGATTCAGGTTCGCCCGCCAGATCGGTCTCCTCCCCCAGCCAGATGATGGCATATCCTTCGTATATGCAGGTTCCCATTGCTCTCCAGGTTTTGGAGGACCATTTTCCTGTATTCAGGATCATCTCATTGAAATGGTTTTGAATCTTCCATTGCGCCAGGGCAGAGGATGGCAGAATGAGATCATTCTCCCAGTAGACGATCTCATAGCCCTTATATTTATATCGGGTTAATTCCTTTGGTTTGTTGTACATACACCCATAGGCCGGAGCGTCATCAGAAAAGCAGCAGGGCGTCCATCTGCCCCTGTCCGACCAGCTGTGAAGATTGCACACCCTGCCGGCTGGTTTGTTATGTGTTAAATCCTTAGCATGCACCTGTGCTACGTAACACAATGATCTGGACAAGGAAATAGCTGGTAAGTGGTGGTCATTCCGATATTGATTGATGATAAGGTACAACTGGTATGAAAGGGAATCAAGGCACTGGCCGGCCTGGGTTTTCCCTGAAACGGAACCCTGAGGATGACCATCCACAGACCAGAGAACAAGTGAAAGGAAGAATAGCAACCAACTGATCTTTTTCTTTTTCAGCATGATAACCTAATCTGATCATCTCCTGATCCCGTTATACTCATTTTTCAGACCAAGGTTACCTGTAGAAGACTGTTTGAAGAATAGTGCCTTTTTAATAAATTGTTTTTCATTGGTTTAACATATTTTAACACAGGGAAACAGATCTGTTGAATCATCCTTGTCTATTTTTGCGGATAAAATCTAATAACGAAAAGAATGGATACGAACATCAAAGAACTCAACGAAAAGATCCAACAGGAAAGCGCCTTTGTTGACCTGATCAACCTGGAGATGCGGAAGGTGATTGTTGGGCAGAAAGGGATGATCGAGCGGTTGCTGATCGGTTTGCTGGCGAATGGGCATATCCTTCTGGAGGGAGTCCCCGGATTGGCCAAAACGCTTGCCATTAAATCGTTAGCAAACATCATCAACGCAAAATTCAGCCGCATCCAATTCACCCCCGACCTCCTTCCTGCTGATCTGATCGGGACCATGATCTACAGTCAGAAGAAGGAAGAATTTGTTGTCAGGAAAGGCCCCCTGTTTGCCAATTTCATTCTGGCGGATGAAATCAACCGATCGCCGGCCAAGGTTCAAAGTGCTTTGCTGGAAGCCATGCAGGAGAAACAGGTCACCATCGGTGAGCAGACCTACCGGCTGGATGAGCCCTTCATCGTGCTGGCCACGCAGAATCCCATCGAACAGGAAGGGACCTATCCCCTTCCCGAAGCGCAGGTCGACCGTTTCATGCTGAAGATCGTGATCTCGTACCCCGACAAGGAAGAGGAAAAACTGATTCTGCGCCAGAATATCGCCAACCAGGAGGCCAAGACATCCACCATCCTGAAGACTTCGGATATCCTGCGGGCAAGGGACATCGTCAGGCAGGTGTACCTGGATGAAAAGATCGAGAATTACATCACCGACATTGTATTCTCGTCAAGGTACCCCAAGGAGTACAAGCTGGCAAAATTTGACGGGTTGATCTATTACGGAGCGTCCCCCCGTGCAAGCATTAACCTGGCGCTGGCAGCGAAATCCTTCGCGTTCATCAAAAGGAGAGGTTATGTGATTCCGGAGGATGTCAGGGCAGTTGCCCTGGACGTGATGCGGCACCGCATTGGATTGACCTATGAGGCGGAGGCAGAAAACATCACCACGGAAGACATCATCAATGAGATATTGAATACCGTTGAAGTACCCTAATCAACAATCCCCTTGGAAACCACCGATATTTTAAAACGCGTCAGGAAAATTGAGATAAAGACACGCGGTCTTTCCAACCAGCTCTTCTCGGGACACTACCATAGTGCGTTCAAGGGAAGGGGCATGGCCTTTTCGGAAGTGCGGGAGTACCAGTACGGGGATGACATCCGGAGCATTGACTGGAACGTGACAGCCCGGCTGAATCATCCATTTGTAAAGATCTATGACGAGGAACGCGAACTGACCGTGGTGCTGGTGGTTGACGTCAGCGGATCCAATGAATTCGGCACGCGAAAGCAATTCAAGGAGGAGATGATCACGGAAATCGGGGCTGTTCTTGCCTTTTCGGCCATCCAGAACAACGACAAGGTCGGTGTGATCTTTTTCAGCGACCGCATCGAAAAATTCATTCCACCCAAAAAGGGGACCACGCATATCCTGAGGATCATCCGGGAACTGATCGACTTCAAGCCACAAAGCAACAAAACCAATATTGCGGAAGCAATGCGTTATCTCACCAATGCCATCAAAAAGCGCAGCATCGTTTTTCTTCTCACCGATTTTGTCGACCGGCATTTCGATGACGCCCTCAAAATTGCCGACAAAAAGCATGACCTGGTGTGTATCAAGGTCTATGACCCCAGAGAAACTGAACTTCCTAACATCGGGATGGTGCGTGTCAAAGATGCGGAAACCGGCAAAACCGGCTGGATGGATACCGGCAGACAGACGCTCCGCGTCCAGTATCAAAACTGGTTCAGGGAACAGGAGCAAAACCTGAATGGATTCTTTAAGCGGAACGGGATTGATTACGTCGTGGTCAGAACAGATGACGACTATATCAAACCCCTTTTGAACCTGTTCAAGCAGCGGGAAGCCCGTCGCTGAAACAAACGATGCAAAATGAATCAATGAAACGGATAAAACATTACCGGCTTTGGCTCTTCATCCTTCTGGCAGGCCTTCTGTCCGTGAAGCAGGGTACATCCGATGCCCAGGAGATCCAGGTTCAGGCAAGCCTTGATACGAGCCTGCTGATGATCGGCGACCAGACCACCCTGACACTGGAAGCGGTGTTTCCGGCATCCTACAGGATCATTTGGCCGGAAATTGGTGATACGCTGATCCGTCAGGTAGAGGTGATCCGGAAATCAACGGTCGATACGCTTCAAACAAATGAGTCCTCCGGGAGCCGAATGCTTCAGCAGAAAGTGATCATCACTTCTTTTGATTCAGGGTATTTTGCGATTCCCCCCTTCGTTTTTCTTTACCAGGAACCTGGAACTAGCGACTATAAGGCCTGCCAGACGGAAGCGCTGCTGCTGGGGATTGACAGCCCGGATGTTGACCTGAGTAGTGATATCAGGGATATCAAAGGGCCGCTGAAAGTGCCGGTTACCTTTGCAGAGATCTGGCCCTGGATCCTGGCTGCCCTGTTGCTTGCCGGAGGGATCATCTTCCTTGTTTACTACCTCCGCAAAAGAAAAAAAGCCCAACCCCTGGTGACCTTCAGGCATAAGCCTCCTCAGCCAGCGCATATCGTTGCACTGGATGAACTGGAAAAACTCAGGTCGAAAAAATTATGGCAGGCGGGAAAAGTCAAGCAATACCATACAGAATTGACCGATATCATACGAAACTATATCACGGCAAGATTCGGCATCCATGCCATTGAATTGGTAACGCCCGAGATTCTCGATGCACTGGATGGCAAATCCGTTGAATCCATCACAAGGTCGAAGCTAAAAGAGATGCTTGAACTGGCGGACCTTGTGAAGTTTGCAAAGGAAAATCCCCTGCCCGACCAGCAGGAACGAAGCATGAACCAGGCCATTGATTTTGTGAAGGAAACCATTCATGCCGTTGAAGAGCTGCAATCGGCTGAAAAAATGGCACTTAATGACAACAAACAGGTATCCACATAAGGTATGACTCTGAGCGAAATAGAATTTGCAAATCCCGGATTTCTGTATCTGCTGATCATCCTTCCCCTGTTGGTGACCTGGTACTGGTTTCGCAACCGGAAGTACCATGCCGACATTCAGGTTCCATCGATGGAATCCATCCTGAAATCCGGCCGAAGCCCCAGGGAGTACCTGTATCACGGACTTTTCGGCCTGCGCCTGCTGGCAGCCAGCCTGCTCATCATTGCACTGGCCAGGCCCCAGACCAGCACCAGAAAACAGGATGTAACGATCGAAGGCATCGACATTGTGCTGGCGATGGATATTTCGGGAAGCATGCTGGCGGAAGATTTTCAGCCCAACAGGCTGGAAGCCAGTAAAAAAGTGGCCAGTGAGTTTGTGGGTGGCCGGCCGAACGACCGGATGGGCCTCGTCGTTTTCAGCGGTGAAACGTTCACCCAGTGTCCACTGACCACCGACCATTCTGTTTTACTGAACCTTTTCAAAGACATCAAAAGCGGAATGATCGAAGACGGAACCGCCATCGGCGACGGGCTGGCCACTGCTGTCAACCGGTTAAAGGAAAGCCAGGCAATCAGCAAGGTCATCATCCTTTTAACGGACGGAGAGAACAACATGGGCTCCATTGATCCCTTATCGGCCGGCGAGATTGCCAAGGTATTCGGCATCCGTGTGTATACCATCGGAGTGGGAACAATTGGGACAGCGCCTTATCCCGTCCAGACACCCTTTGGCACACGGTACCAGAACCTGGAAGTGCGCATCGACGAACCGCTGCTGAAAGAAATCGCCGCGATGACAGGTGCCCGGTATTTCAGGGCCACCGACAACCAGAAGCTGACGGAAATCTATCAGGAAATTGACCGGCTGGAAAAATCAAAGATCGATGTGACAGAGTTCAGGAAAAAAAATGAAGAGTTCCTGCCCTTTGCGCTGCTCGCCGGCCTGGTCATCCTGCTGGAAGTGATCCTGAGATATACGGTTTTCAGAAGTATACCCTAAAACAAAATAAATCTGACGAAATCAAATGATCCGTTTTGCACATCCTGACCTGCTCTATCTCCTGTTACTGATCCCGGTCTTTATGGTGGCCTTTCTCCTTCTCCTGCAGTGGAAGAAAAAAGCCAGAAAAAAATTTGGCGATTCCCTGGTCATTGGCCGTCTGATACCCGATTATTCCAAAAGCCGGTTCACCATTAAATTCATCTTTCTCCTGATGGCATCGGTTTTCCTCATCATTGGCCTGGCTGATCCCCAGGTGGGCTCCAAACTGGTCAAGGCAGAAAGAAAAGGGATTGATATCGTGCTGGCACTGGACGTATCCAACAGCATGCTGGCTGAGGACATTCAGCCCAGCCGTCTTGAGCGGGCCAAACAATCCATTTCCAAGCTCATCGATGAACTTCGGAGCGACAGGATCGGCATGATCGTTTTCGCCGGCAAAGCCTATACCCAGCTCCCCATCACCACGGATTATGTGGCTGCAAAATTGTTCCTGTCAACCGTTACAACAGATGCCGTTCCCGTCCAGGGTACCGCTATCGGGGATGCCATTGAACTGGCAATGAAATCATTTGAGGAAAACAATATGCACAGCAAAGCCATTATTATTATTACCGATGGCGAAAATCACGAAGGTGATGCACTCACTAAGGCCAAAGAAGCAGCTGACAAAGGGATCCATATCTATACGATCGGGATGGGATTGCCCGAGGGTGCACCGATACCTGTATTTCAGGGACAAAATAAGATCGGATATAAAAAAGACAGACAGGGCAATACCATCGTGACCAAACTGAACGAAACCATGCTTCAGCAAATAGCTTCGGCGGGACAGGGTGTCTATGTGCGCGCAAATAATGTTTCTGCAGGATTGTCAAAAATCTTTGATGAAATCAACAAGCTGAATAAAACAGAGATTGACTCAACGATGTTTTCGGATTATGAGGACCGCTTTCAATACTTTCTGGTGGTCAGTCTGATTTTTCTGATCCTGGAACTAATGGTCATCGAACGTAAAAGCAAATGGGTCAGGAATCTGAATCTTTTTCATCTGAAACAGCAATCGCAATGAAAATGACGCATCGGATTTTCTCAGAAAACATAAAACTGATGGTTTCCCTGGCGCTGATCGTGTGGCCATCGCTTCTGGTTTTTCCGCAGGCAGAGAATAAATTGATCAGGCAGGGTAATCGCCAGTATCACGATGAAAATTATAAAGAAGCTGAAATCGAATACAGGAAATCACTGGATAAGAATGAAGCTTCCGTTGCGGGCAGGTACAACCTTGGAACATCCCTTTACCGGCAAAAGAACCATCAGGAAGCCATCCTTTCTTTTGATTCGGTCTTGAAAGCGTATCCCAATGATAAGATCCGGTCACAATCCTATTACAATCTGGGGAACTCCCTGCTGAAATTCTCCCAGGATTCTGCCGGAGCCCAATCCAATGCCCTTCAGGGAAGCATAGAAGCGTACAAACAAGCCCTGCGGCTGAATCCCGGCGACAGTGCAGCCAGGTACAATCTGGCCTATGCCCAGCGCCTGCTTCAAAAGCAGCAGCAACAGCAGGGTCAGGGACAGCAGGATCAGCAAAACCAGGATCAGCAGGGTCAACAGGATCAACAGGACCAGCAGCAGAACCAGCAGCAACAGGATCAGCAGCAGAACCAGCAGCAACAGGATCAGCAACAGGAACAGCAACGGGAACAGCAACGGGAACAACAGGCTCAGCCGAGGGAAATTTCAAAACAGGATGCCGAGCGAATGCTTGAAGCAATGAAAAACGATGAAAAAAATACACTGGAGAAGCTAAGAAAGCAACAGGTCAGCAGTCAGCGGGTGACTATTGAGAAAGACTGGTAGCAGAAGTCAGTAACCATTTTGATGACAGAACATGGATCGACAGACAAACAATAGCGGATACCCCTTTACGGGATGGATGTTCTTCCTGCTGTTGCTCGTGACCTGGTTCATTCCCGGGCTCATCGCAGCACAGACCGTCCAGTTCACGGCATCTGCCCGTCAGAGCGTCAGCGTCGGGGAACAATTCCGGCTGATCTTCTCCGCCAATGCCGATGGCAAGGACTTCAAGGCGCCGCCATTGAATGATTTTCGCATCCTGTCGGGGCCCAATCCTTCCACCAGCTCCAGCATACAGATCATCAACGGGCAGGTATCCCGGTCGGTGACCCTCTCCTATGGATACATACTTCAAGCCATCAAGGAAGGCGAGTTTCAGATCCAGCCGGCCCAAATCACCGTGGATGGCAGGCAGTATGAGTCGAACACGCTCGCCATCCGGGTCAATGCTGCAGGCGGGCAGCCCTCATCCGGATCACAGGCCCCGTCAGCACCTGCAGCCCGACCGTCGGAAGATGCCGGTAGCATCGGGCAGGCTGCTATCTTCATCCGTACATCGGTCAGCAAAAAAGAACCCTACCAGGGAGAACAGGTCATTGTGTCGCACAAAATCTACACACAGGTTGGCATCAGCCAGTACGGTGTTGAAAAATTCCCTTCCTACAATGGGTTTTGGACCCAGGAGCTCCAGAACATCCAGGATGAGCCCGGCAAACATAATGAGGTCATTAACGGACAGGAATATCTTGTGGCTGAAATAAGTAAGGTTGCGCTGTTTCCGGTAAAAAGCGGAACGCTGACCATCGAACCCATGGAATTAAATGTGGTAGCGCAGGTCAGAAGGTCAAGGAGCCGTTCGCGCGATCCCTTTGAGGATTTTTTCAACGACCCCTTCTTCGGCGGCAGCTATCAGAATGTACAGAAAAAAATCGTGTCCAATCCGGTCACCATCGAAGTAAAGCCTCTGCCAACAACCAACCAGCCTGCCGAATTCAAAGGGGTTGTCGGTAAGTATACCTTTAAATCGAACATCGATAAAACCAGCGTTGATGTCAATGAGGCGATCAACCTGAAGTTTACCATCCTTGGGGAAGGCAACATACGCCTCATTGATGAATTGAAGGCTACGTTTCCTCCTGACTTTGAGGTATATGACCCCAAGGTTTCCTTTAACCTGAATAAGAACAGCCAGGGCATATCCGGAGTAAAAACGTTTGAGTATTTGATCATTCCAAGAAATTCCGGAAACTTCAAGATCAAACCGGTTGTGTTCAGCTATTTTGATCCGAATCAGGGGACCTATGTCACGCAGGCATCTCCCCTTTATGAGATCTCTGTCAGCAAAGGAGTTTCCTCAGGCCCCGACATTGCTTACAGCGGTGTCGTCCAGCAGGATGTTCAATATATTGGAAGCGATATCCGTCATATCAAGAACAATCCGGTCCAATTAAAACCGAAAGGCAAGACATTGTTCGGTTCGCTCACCCATATCCTTTTGATGCTCATCCCCTTACTGCTTGCCATTTTCCTCACGCTGTTCATCCGGCAGCAAATCAGTAAAAGAAACAATGTCCGGTGGATGAAAACACAGAAAGCCACAAAAGTTGCACGCACACGACTGAAGAAGGCCGCTGAGTACCTGAAGTCGCTTCAGGAAAAGGAATTTTACAATGAGGTATCCCAGGCATTATGGGGGTATATCAGTGATAAATTCAATCTCCCGCTGGCTGACCTGTCGATGGATTCAGTACATGAGACGCTGAAAAATAAAAACATTAAAGATGCAATCGTTGAGCAGTTCATTGAAACGTTGAATCATTGCGAATATGCCAGGTTCGCCCCGGGTGCAAAATCCGAGAACATGGATAAGATCTATGAAGAAGCCCTGAATGTGATCAGCAAAACGGAACGGGAACTGAAATGAGAGGAGAGAGGAGAGAGGAGAAAGGAGAAAGGAGAAAGGAGAAAGGAGAAAGGAGAAAGGAGAAAGTAAATGACCACAAATGACGATGAATGACAACGAATGACCACTAATAACAACGAATAACCATGAATAACCTCAGACTGTGTATTATCGGATTATTGTTGATGATGGTAGATGCAGGATATGCCGGGATCAACGAGGAGCTCGTGGAAAAGGCCAACAAGGATTATGCGGAAGGATTGTATTCGAATGCCATTGAAGGTTATGTCAGGGTGCTGCAAAACGGGTACGAATCAGTGGAGGTATATTACAATCTCGGGAATGCGTATTTCAAGACCGATGATCTGCCATCTGCCATACTGCATTACGAAAAAGCTAAAAAGTTAAAGCCCAATGATCCGGATATTCTGTTCAATTTGAATGTGGCCAGCAACAGGATAAAAGATAAGATTGAGGCCGTACCGGTTCTTTTTTACAAGCGGTGGTGGAACCAGCTGGTGAATACATTCAGCCTTGACGGATGGACCAAATTTCACATAGCCTGCTTTGTACTTTTCCTTATGGTGGCTGCTTTTTTCTTCATTTCAAGGAAAGTCGTCATCCGTAAAATCTCATTCTGGGCGGGATTGCTTCTGTTTACCAGCTCTCTGCTGACTTTTGGCATTGCATTGCAACAAAACAGCTCCCATCAACAGGTAAAGGAAGCGATCGTCTTCGATCCCAGCCTGACGGTCAAGAGTTCGCCTTCGGAGAACAGTGTTGACCTTTTTGTCGTCCACGAAGGCACGAAGGTAGCCATTACCGATGAACTGGGTGAGTGGTATGAAATACGCATTGCCAGCGGAAGTACGGGCTGGATCCCCGGTTCTTCCGTTAAAAGTATCTGATGCTGTCTGACAAGAGGCAACTTTCTCAGGTTCCTTTCTGATCAGATTAATTTTATATAATTTTGCGCCTTGTTTTCAAAAAACGAATGTTAATAGTTAAATAAACCACTTAACCAATCATTACCTTTATGAAAAAACGTATACCTTTTGTACTTGCATTTGTTGTCCTGGTTTTCTGGGGCCATGCACAGAATGCTGACACGTTGGTTGGTCCCTGGAAGAATGGCGGCAAGTTTGCCCTGAACTTCTCACAGTCATCGCTGACCAACTGGGCACCGGGCGGACAGAATTCCCTGGCGCTCAATTCATTTTTCAATTACTTTGCTGACTATGCCAAAGACAAGTCCCTGTGGGAAAACAGGCTGGATCTTGCTTATGGATTTTTGAAAGAGGGGGAGGCTGATATCAGAAAGAGTGATGACAAGATCGATTTTTCATCAAAATATGGCATGAAGGCAACCCAGAAACTCTACTACGCTGCGTTGCTCACCTTCAAGAGCCAGTTCAGCGAAGGATATAATTATCCTGATGATTCCGTTGTGATCTCCCGCTTCCTGGCCCCCGGTTATCTGACCGTCGGACTTGGCATGGACTGGAAGCCTGTAGACTATTTTTCCTTTTTCCTGTCACCTGCCACAGCCCGCTGGATCATCGTCACAGATGATGACCTGTCAAACATAGGGGCATACGGAGTTGATCCGGGAGATAAGGTCCGGACAGAGGTGGGTGCGATGGCCCGCCTGGAGTTTCTTAAGGATATCCTGAAAAACGTAAACCTAAAGTCTAAACTTGAACTCTTCTCCAACTACCTTGACCAGCCACAGAATGTTGATGTTTACTGGGATAACATGTTTGTAATGACCATCAACAAATATTTATCAACATCCCTGAACCTTACCCTGGCCTATGATGACAACCTGAGGATTACAGACAAGGATGGCAAGACAGGGCCACGGACTCAGTTCAAGGAAGTGTTCGGGATTGGGCTCACCTACGGTTTCGGAGATGCCAAATGATGGGTTGTTCAGGATCTCAGCCGGTCAAGTGAACGCACGAGGCGCTCGTCCTTCTTAATGCCATACATGGCCAGCACAAGGAACACCAGGGAAATCAGCGGAAAAACCGATCCAAGTCTGTAAACTGTCTGAATGGCCAGGTCCTTGGATAGTTTATCCGTGTAAAAGAAAAACAATACGATCAGGACGATATTCAGCAGGATGGCGAAATTGACCGATCGTAACTGCCTCAGGCGTTTTCTGAACTGAAAAATGCCAAGAGCAATCAATACCAGGATAAGCACTGAAATGATGATCAGTGGCATGTAAAACAAGAATTTGTAGGATACCTCAAGGGTGTCAGGTTGTTTTTCCAATCCGTAAAGAAAAAAGGAGACTGTTCCCAGATACGTATCGATGGAGTCTCCGTATGTATAGGCTGCAACCGGGAAGAAAAACGCCAGAATGATGGCCAGAAAAGCAATTATAAGATAAACGGTCTGGATGCGTTGTATCATGGCAGGGGTTTAAACATTTATTGATGTAAAAGTACGAATGATTTTATGGTTGAAGTTGTTCCGGGTTAATTTATTTGTATATTTGCACCTGAAATTCTGCAGCTAGATTCGATAGCTTATCGTTGTTTAATGGTTGTCTGATATAATTCGAGCGCGTAGAGGGGACTTTAATTACTTTCACATTTATTTTTTCATTTATCTTCTGAAAACAGGAATTTCCTCATTTATTTTATAAAAAATGTATCATATTAATGAATTAAACGAAAAGCTTTTAACCGAGCTTAAAGAGATTGCCAAAGATCTCCATATTTCCTACAGTGACAATTTAAAAAAACAGGATCTGATCAATCTGATCCTGGATCACCAGGCCGATAATCCGACTGAAGAAATCGTCCAGAAAGAAAAGAAGGGACCCAAAAAGTCCCTGCGTCTTCGGCGCAAAAGAACTACGGGAGACACTGACCGCAAAATGGAGAAAACGGAACTTTTCCCCTTTGCAGAAGAGCTGCCCGAACCCCGTCCGGAAATGATCCCGGACTTTATGGAGGAACCAGATTCGGGTGAAGAAATTTTCAATGTCATGGAGGGTGAAACGTTCAGTCTTGACCTGGAAGAACCACCATCCATCACCCAGGCCCAGGAACCGGAGCTTGAAACTGCTGAAGCCGACCAGGAAAAAGAACTGGTGGCTCCAAGGCCATTCAAGGACAGGGCAGGCAGGGAGCCCGGATATCGCAACAAGCACATTGAAAGACACAAGGATGAATTTACTTTTGAGTTTGAAGGTATTGTCACTGCAGAAGGCGTCCTTGAGATCATGCCTGACGGATATGGATTTTTGCGCTCCTCAGATTATAACTACCTGAACTCCCCTGACGATGTTTACGTGTCACAATCCCAGATCAAGCTCTTCGGACTGAAAACCGGGGATACGGTCCAGGGAAGCATACGTCCCCCAAAAGAGGGAGAGAAATATTTCCCGCTGATCAAAGTTGAAATGATCAACGGGCGGGATCCTGAAGATACACGTGACCGCATACCGTTTGATTATCTAACGCCCCTGTTTCCGCTGGAAAAATTCAAGCTGACCGGACATCCCCAGGAAACGCTGTCAACGCGAATCATCGATCTTTTTACACCCATCGGAAAAGGGCAAAGAGGATTGATCGTTGCCCAGCCAAAAACCGGGAAAACGGTCCTTTTGAAAGAAATAGCCAATGCGATCGCCTACAATCATCCTGAAGCTTACCTGATCATCCTGCTGATCGATGAAAGGCCGGAAGAGGTCACGGATATGGAGCGCAGTGTGAATGCGGAAGTCATTTCCTCCACATTCGACGAACCTGCTGAACGTCACGTCAGAATATCATCCATAGTGCTTGAAAAAGCAAAACGAATGGTGGAATGCGGGCACGATGTGGTCATCCTGCTTGATTCGATCACGCGTCTGGCCAGAGCCCACAACACCGTGATGCCTGCCTCCGGCAAAGTACTCTCCGGAGGTGTGGAAGCCAATGCGCTTCAGAAGCCCAAACGGTTCTTCGGCGCTGCCCGCAAGATCGAAGGAGGAGGATCCCTGACGATCATCGCCACGGCACTGATCGATACCGGCTCCAAAATGGACGAGGTGATCTTTGAGGAATTCAAGGGCACCGGTAACATGGAACTTCAGCTCGACCGCAAGCTGTCCAACAAACGCATCTGGCCCGCCATCGACATTGTGGCCTCCAGTACGCGGCGTGAAGAGCTGCTTCTTGACAAGGAAACACTGCAGCGGATCTGGATCCTGCGTAACCACCTGGGCGACATGAATCCGCTGGAAGCCATGGAGTTCCTCAAGGACAAGATGAAATTTACGCAGTCGAACGAGGAATTCCTCATCTCGATGAATGCTTAAATAAAAAAAGGTGCTTCGGCACCTTTTTTTATGTTGTAATCTTTTTTGCAAGAGCCGGCACGTCCATCCCGCCGAAATCCCCCGAACTCATCATCAACAGGTTAGTCTTGTTCCAGTTAAATCCCAAAAGGTCATTCAATAACCTTTTGGCGTCCGTATACACTTTCAAAGCCGGATTGTTGAATGCCTCCCTGACCTGCTCAGGATGTATCTCCGGCAGGCGCTTTAGCTGAATGGCATGCGGATTATAATAAACCAACGGATGATCCGCCATTGCCATCGTATTTGCATAATGCGAAAGAAAATGCCCGCTCAGGCTGCTGAACGTGTGCAACTCAATGCACGCCACCAGTAAACGATCCGGGTATTGTTCCTTTACGGCCTCCACCGTGGCCTTCAGTTTGGAGGGGGCATGGGCGAAGTCGAAAAATACAGCAGTTTGCCCGTTTGCAGCCAATAATTCGAGCCGCCTGGCCGCCCCGTCAAAGGTACGCATCGCACCGTAAAAGTCGCCGTCATCCACCCCCAGCTCCCGGCAGACCATCCTCGCCCCTTCCAGATTGATCAGGTTGTGCCGGCCAAAGACCTTCAGCGGAATGGGTTCGTCACCAGGCAGGATCGAGGTGATACCGTGATCTATCCGGTAAGCAGGCATTCGATAGGGAATCATTTTCACCCCCTCCCTGGCCGAAAGGACGACATCCCTTACCTGAGCATCCTCTGCATTGTATACCAGCGTGCCGTCAGAGGGGATAAGACCTGCAAAGATCCGGAACTGCTCCAGGTAGCATTCGAAGGTGGGGAACACGTTGATGTGGTCCCAGGCGATACCGCTGATCAGAGCAATATCTGGCCGATAGACGTGGAATTTTGGCCGTTTGTCGAGGGCAGATGTCAGGTATTCATCCCCTTCGAACAACATCAACCTGCTGTCATCT